>NZ_JBEUDO010000002.1:0-127883 GCF_050584665.1 Nitrosomonas sp. ANs5 | reverse complement strand
GACTTTATCCTATGCCGAAGTGGAAGACTCAAGCTGGGAGCCGGATGGTGTAACACTCCAAGTCCGGTTCTGCGAGGAGCCGGGGACGAACCGATGCATGGTCGAGATACTGTGGCACCGCCGGGAAACCAGGCGGCAAACAGAGAAAACAAACTTCAGCCTAACCGTCGGCAAGGAACCGGCTTACTCTCCGAGTAGAATTAACATTTGCTATCCTTTACAGTCTACAGCGTCAATTTGAAGAATCGCGGGCAATAAATGGCAAGATTATCGAGAGTGTGTCCGGTTGGTGTACCTCAGCATGTTATACAGCGAGGCAATAATCGGCAGGTTTGTTTTGCCGACAAACAATATTTTTCAGCCTATGCACATTGGTTACAAGAGGCGTCGAGGAAATATCAGGTCGACGTGCATGCATGGGTATTCATGACCAATCATATCCATCTACTCTGCACGCCCCGGGTGGAGAATGCGGTCAGTCGCATGATGCAGACACTGGGGAGGCAGTATGTGCGTTACTTTAATTTCCGCTATCAGCGAACAGGAACCCTTTGGGAAGGGCGATACAGGTCCTGCCTGGTTCAGGAGGAAATTTACCTCCTGGAGCTTTATCGTTACATCGAGCTGAATCCTGTCCGGGCTGGTATAGTGGAGCAGCCGTCTGACTATGTTTGGTCGAGCTATACTATCAATGCATTGGGCAAAGCCTCCGAGCTATGCACGCCGCATGCACTGTATAGGGCGTTAGGCAATGAAGAAAGCGAACGGCAAGCCAGCTACCGGCAATTATTCAAGCAACATGTCGAAGGAGAATTATTGACAGAGATTCGGAAAACGCTGAACAAAGGGCTGGCGCTGGGCAATGAACGATTTAAAGTGGAAATCGAAAAGTTGACGGGTAAGCGGGTAACGGCCAGAAAGGCAGGTCGACCTGTCGGCTGGCGGAAGAAAGATACGGTGCACAAATAGCCCAATATAATATTACTCCGACCCCAATATTAAAGGAGGCAACGATGGAATTACCATTCGATGGAGCAATCACGCACTTTTTCAAGAAAGAAGCCCCGGAGGAGGTACGTGCTGCACTCGAGGATGCTGGCAAGAAGGATGTCCCGAATCCGCGCTACCCTTATCCGTCCGCCATGAAAAAGAAAGACTACAAGACAACATTGAAGGCGCTCCAGATCGAACTGGTGCGGCTGCAGCACTGGGTGCAGGAGAGTGGCGCGCGGGTGGTTATCGTATTCGAGGGACGTGATGCCGCTGGCAAGGGCGGTACGATCAAACGATTCCGGGAGTATCTCAACCCTCGCGGCGCACGTATCGTGGCTTTGCCCAAACCTTCTGAAGTCGAAGCCACGCAATGGTATTTCCAGCGTTATATCAGTCATCTTCCTGCGGCAGGAGAGATCGTATTCTTTGACCGTAGCTGGTACAACCGGGGGGTCGTGGAACATGTTTTTGATTTTTGTACCCCCTCCCAACGTGAACACTGGTTCACACAAGTGGTACCGTTCGAACATATGTTGATTGATGAAGGAATCCGGCTATTCAAGCTATGGATCAACGTCGGTCGCGCGACTCAATTGGAACGGTTCCTGAGCCGTGAAAGAAACCCGCTGAAACAATGGAAGCTCAGCTGGATCGACGTTGAGGGACTGAAACGCTGGGACGCCTATACCGACGCCATTACTGAAACCCTGCACCGCACCCATTCCTCCCAGGCACCTTGGGTAATCGTGCGCGGAGACGACAAAAGGCGCGCGCGAATCAACGCGATTCGTGCGGTGCTGTGCCAGCTTGACTATGATCGCAAAGATCCGGCCTCCGTTTGCGAGGTGGATCCGAAAATCGCAGGTGGGCTGGACTTGCACCGTCATCTCTGAAGCAAGGCAGCCGTAATTGAAAGCTACTTCCGCGCGCAGGTCAGCGGTGTAACCTTTGTCAAACCGCCACAAACAACCTGGCGGGGTATCCATTGCACGAGCTGCGGCTGCGCGACCCTGCCGGCTACGGTATCGGAATCCATGCATGCCTGATACCCGAAGAATTGGCGCATCAGCCTACAGAGGGGGAGCTTTAGCGCCTGACATTTAGCCGTGAGCGTCTGCGGGAAATGGCTTTCTCCCATTCCACGATGTAAAAAACCGCCAACCCAACGCCAAGCGGGATGAGCCAGTGGCGCAATTCTAGTGGTGCAGACCCAAAAGCAACTTGCATAAAAGGTAGATAGACAAATCCAAGTTGTAACAGGATTAACACCCCGACCGCAAACCAGACTACCGAGTTGGTGAATAGCTGATCCAGTCGATAACTCGGTTCATGCATGAACCGACTATTGAACAAGTAGAATGCCTGTGCGCAGACCAGTGTGTTTACCGTGACAGCACGAGCAAGTTCAATCGGCATTTCTAAGCGACGTTCGACAATGAACACCGCGATGGTTGCGCCACCAATGAGAATGGAAACATAGCCAATGCGCCAAAGGAAATGGAGGCCGAGAATGCGTGCATCGGGGGCACGCGGAGGGCGCTGCATGATGCCGGGCTCGGAAGGCTCAAATGCGAGCGCGAGCGCGAGCGTGACAGCGGTGACCATATTGACCCACAGGATCTGCACCGGCGTGAGCGGCAGCACCCAGCCGAAGGATACAGCGATCAGAATGACCAGCGCTTCGGCGCCGTTGGTCGGAAGAATGAACAGAATTGCTTTACGCAGATTGTCATAGATGGTTCGGCCCTCCTCCACCGCGCGCTCGATAGAAGCAAAGTTATCATCCGCGAGCACAATGTCTGCGGCTTCCTTGGTTGCCTCTGTTCCTTTGATGCCCATTGCCACGCCGACATCGGCACGCTTGAGTGCGGGCGCATCATTGACGCCGTCTCCTGTCATGGCGACCACCTCGCCATTTGCCTGCAGTGCCTTGACCAGGCGAAGCTTGTGCTCAGGACTGGTACGGGCAAAGATATCCACCTCGCTGACGAGTCGCTGCAGTTCCTCGTCGCTTGCTTGCTCAAGTTCAGCCCCGGTCACGGCATGATCGTCTTCCGTGATTCCCATCTCGCGGCCAATGGCACAGGCGGTTCCGGCATGATCACCGGTAATCATTTTGACCCGAATGCCAGCCTCACGACAGAGATTGATGGCCTCGATCGCTTCGGGGCGAGGCGGGTCCACAATGCCCACTAGGCCAAGGAAAATCATTTCTTCTTCCAGATCGCTGATGCCGAGATCGGCCTTGTCGTCCGGCGCCTCCCGCATGGCGGCAGCAAGAATGCGAAGTCCCTGACCGCTGAGCGTTTCGATCCAGCCGTTCCAGTAATCACAGTCTAGTGTTTCGAGCTTGCCTGACGTTCCGCGCTGGTGTGAACAAAATTCAAAGAGCCGGTCCGGTGCGCCTTTCATGAAGATTCGTACACCACCACCGGGCAGGCGATTGCATGTTGCCATGAATTTATTGTCTGACTCGAAGGGAATGGTGGCAATGCGGTCATAGTTGCGGTGGTCAAAACCGGCCTTCTCAGCGAGCGTGCACAGCGCCCCTTCAGTCGGTTCGCCGATGACAATCCAATGACCCTCCTTGTGCTTGATCTCGGAATCATTGCAGACCGACATCGCTTCGATCACGGCATGCAGATCCCCATTGGCTTCCAGGGGAGCGTATTCCCCATCGAAGGTTATTTTCCCATCCGGCGCGTAGCCGATTCCACTGACCTGATACTCGCGGTGGTGAGTAATAACCTGCCGGGCGGTCATTTCGTTGCGAGTGAGCGTACCGGTTTTGTCGGAGCAAATCACGGTAACCGAACCGAGTGTTTCTACTGAGGCAAGCTGACGAGTGATGGCATTGCGCTTTGCCATACTCTGCACCCCGATAGCCAGCGTGATGGTAAGAATGGCGGGCAATCCCTCCGGGATGGCGGCAACGGCAAAACCGATAGCGGCAAAGAACAGCTCTGGCAATGAGTAGTCATGCAGCACCCAACCCAGTCCAAACATGAGTACAGCCATCCCGAGGATGACAAATGACAGCGTTTTGGAAAAGGCTGCCATCTGCCGGGTCAGCGGTGTTGCCAGGGTTTCCACTTCGGCAATCATGCGGTTGATTTTTCCGATTTCGGTTTCGGCCCCGGTTGACGTCACGATCCCTGTGCCACGGCCACCTGTGACAATCGCTCCTGAAAAGGCCATACTGAAACGATCTCCCACCCCGGCATTTTCAGCCACCGGATCGGTTTGCTTGTCGGAAGGGATAGATTCTCCTGTTAACGCCGATTCTTCGATACGTAGATTGTTGGCATTCAAGAGTCGCAGATCAGCGGGTACGCGATCACCCGAGCGCAGTCGCACCAGATCACCCGGCACAAGGTCTTCGGCATCGACTTCTTTCCATTCACCCTCGCGCCTGACCTGGGCATGAGCGGAAAGCATCTTGCGTATCCCTTCGAGCGCCTCCTCGGCCTTGCCCTCCTGAATCAGGCCAATGATGGCATTGATCACCACAACTGCCATGATGACAAGGGTATCGATCCAGTGGCCTAGCGCTGCGGTAATCACTGCAGCGCCGATAAGAATGTATATCAGGGTATCGTGAAAATGTTTAAAAAAACGCTTGATCAGACTGTCCTTGTCCGCAACCGGCAACCGGTTGGATCCTACCAATTCGATTCGCTCTCTGGCTTCTGCCTCGGTCAGTCCGTCTGGTCCGCTTCCCAGCTTCTCGGAGACTTCCTTGCCCGGAAGGGCATGTACATGGTTAAGTTTGTAAGGATGGTTGGTTGATTCACTCATTGGTTTCACCTTCTTCTTTTAGGGCTTCATGCATGCGTTTTGCCGTCGACAACCGTTTCTGAAAACGATCACGCGAAACAATGAAGCGAATGCCGTGCTTGTTTTACCCGCCGACAATTCCGGCAAGAATTGCCGATTGCTGCCAAAATGACGCGTGGCCACCGTGTTGCGGGAAGAAAGTGGCTTTCAGTGATTAAGGTTGTGTTTTAAGGATACCCTCATCAAGCCGATCTTGCGAGTTTCCGAACTATGCACGCCGCATGCACTGTATAGGCGCTAGGAGGCTGTCCGAGAATAGCGATCGTAGCGAAGGCGAGGCTGGTTGAGCGGGATTTTTCGATCATTTGAGGCGAATAGTCGTTCTATTCAACGAAAAGGATCGAAAAATCCCGCCAGCCAGAATCGTCCGCAGTAGATCAGTCTCGGACAGCCTCCTAGGCAATGAAGAAAGCGAACGGCAGGTCAGATACCCGCAATTATCCAAGCAACATGTCGAAGGAGAATTATTGACAGAGATTCGACAAACGCTGAACAAAGGGCTGGCGCTGAGCAATGAACGATTTAAAGTATAAAGTAGAAATCGAAAAATTGACGGGTAGGCGGATAACAGCCAGAAAGGCAGGTCGACCTGTCGGCTAGCGGAAGAAAGCTAAAGTGCACAAATAGCCCAATATAATTTCACTCTGACCCCAATGATTTGCGGGCTCAGTGCCCTGCCGCAGGCACTGAGCCGAGACCCTTTATCGCAGTCCCAAAAACGACAAGATTACCAGGATGATGACGACCAGGCCGACGATGTAGATGATGTTGTTCATGAAATTACCCTCTGTGTGATGTGTGATTTACTTTTCTTCATTGCTACTTTATTCGTCCTGGCCCGAACGCTCTGTACGGTAGCACACACAAAAGTCCGATAGTCGATAGTCGATAGTCGATAGTTCGATCTTTCCGCCGACTAGCCCATCATCCTGGCTGCTTGTCTGCAAACGCGTTGAATGTGCGTTCAATGACTGATGGTTCGAGATCCCGGGTGATGAAGACAATGCGAGTGGTGCGGTCTTTGCTTGGCCATGCCGCCAGTTCCACAGGGGGATGAAAAATATGTTGTACGCCGTGGATGATGGTAGGGCCGGTACGGTGCTTCAGGTTTACGATTCCCTTGACGCGCAACAAGTTACTGCCTTTGAAGCCGACCAGCAGGCCCAGCCACTGATCGAATAAATCCGGCGTGAGCGGTGCTTCAAAGGTCAGGCAGAATGCCTGAATGCCATGATGTACGGAGTCGTGCGGGGAGGATGACGTATTTTGATGCTGAGCGGAGGGAGTCCGGATCGGATTGCGGTGTTGACGGACAGGTTTGTAGCGTCTGTGAGCCGCTGTGGTAGGTGATTCAGCTGCGAGCCAGGAGAGGATGTCGGGAGATGCCTGCTTGATCGAGAAACGCTGTCCGTCCAGGAATCGATGTGGATCTACGCTGCCGTTGTGAGCAGTGAGTCTTTGCGCGGAGGGATTGAGTGCCGCGAGCTGGTGGGTGAGTTTGGTGAATTGTTCGGCAGTCGCGAGATCGTGCTTGGTGACGACCAGATAGTCGGCGATAGCGACCTGTTTTGCTGCTTCCGGATGCTGTGACAGAGTTTCAATGCCGTTGGCGCAATCGACTGCGGTAATCAAGGCATCGAGTTGATAGCGCCTGGCCAGGGTTTCATCGGTCATGAGGGTGTGTACGATCGATGCCGGGTCGGCCAGGCCGGTTGTTTCGATTACGACCCGGTTGAATTGTCGTTTGCCGTTGCGGGAGAAGCGCCACGTGACCTGTTTGAGGGTTGTACTGAGGTCACGTCGAATATTGCAGCATACACAGCCGTTTTCCAGTGTGACAACCATGTTTTCATCGCTATGGGTAACGAGTAAGTGATCGAGGCTGGTTTCACCGAATTCATTGATGATGACCAGCGTGTCGCTTAATTCGGGTTGCTTGATCAAGTGGTTGAGTAGTGTCGTTTTGCCGCTACCCAGAAATCCGGACAGTACCCAGACCGGAACGAGGTCGTGTGCTGGTTTGGAATCAGTGGTCATATTGACGGTGCTTCAGTTCGCGACGTTCTTGGGCTTCGAGGCAAAGACTAGCGGTCGGGCGCGCCAGCAATCTGGGAATGCCAATTGGCTCTCCCGTTTCTTGGCACCAGCCATATTCTTTGCTCTCAATTCGGGCCAGGGCCTCGTCGATTTTTTTGAGCAGCTTGCGCTCGCGATCCCTGACTCGGAATTCCAGCAGATATTTTTCTTCTGAGCTGGCGCGATCATTGGGGTCCGGGTCGGTTTCGGTATGCTGTATGGACGCCAGTGTTTGCCGGGCATTATCAAGCAGGCTGCGTTTTTCGGCTTCCAGAATTTCCCGGAAAAAGGCAAGTTGCTCGGCGCACATATATTCGCCGGTTGGCACATCTTGTAGCGATCTGCGAGGAGGCGTTGTGGATGTCTCGGGCTTGTTGACTGAAGCATTGCTCATTGCCGGGTCTCCTTGGTGGTTTGCTGTGCTTGCTGGCATTTATTCAGGGCGGGCTGGTTGACGTTCAGGATAATCTCTCGTCAGTTTTCATGCGCCAGTGGTGCTCGGTGCAGTGTCGCCAATCTTCAAATCTTGTAGGCATGTTCATCTCCAGGCAGGAAAATGCGTTCCAGTCACTGCGCATGGCCGCGGCATTGTGCGCACAGGCCATGCAATTCCAGTTGATGGCTGGACAGGGTAAAACCGGTATGCGCTATGCTGTGCTTCAATTCGGAAATAATGCGTTTCTTGATGCCGACTTCTTTGACAGTGTGGCAACGATCGCAAATCAAGAACTGCGGGATCTCGTGTGGATGATCGCAGGTAATATGTGCACAGGCCACATAACGATTGGCTGTTTCCAGCTTATGCACCAGTTTTTCCTGAATCAGGAAATTCATGATCCGGTAGACGGACATGACCGGCAGCGTTTCGTTGAATTTTATTTTGTATTGCTCGGCAATTTCGTAGGCCGAGAGTGGCACTGATGCAGTCAGCAGCACCAGAAGCGTGTGTTTGCGTTTGGGCGTGAGCTTGACGCCGGTTGATATACAGATCTCTTCAGTCTTCCTGATAATTTGATCGATATCCGCAGACATATCGTCTGATCTCCATAAAATGTAAACTGTTGGGCAGATTTTTTATCTCAGCCGACAATGCATAGTCATGCCGCCGGCAGTCGATGGCAAATGCCTGTAAGTATATAGGCCTTGACCACCGATTCGCGATTTGTCAATGTGGCGGCGCTGTGGTGCGCTGTGTTTAGGAGCATGCTTGAGAAATTTGGCATGCCTGATCAGGTGGCGGGTTCGGCCCAGTCCAGTGTCAGCAGCACCCGGCTTTTTTGAGGCGGTAACGAGGGTGAGCGATGAATGGCGCCCCGGTCCTGGTTGGCGGTCCAAGCTTTGCCTTTGAGCAAGGCGACTTCGCCAGCCAGCAGCGTGTGTACGCTATCTGTCTGGGGCGATAGATCATCGTTGCGCGCCAACCATTCGGTGCCCTGACCGGCATAGGTCGTGATCAATCGGCAGGGTACTTGATCGACATGAAAGCGCGGGCACATGGTTTTGTTCAGTACATGTAATCTTAGGCCAATGGTTTCCAGTTCAAACAGGCAGGCAAACATATCCACTATGCTTGAGACATCTTGTATGAAGTGGTGTCTAGTGTCGTGCTGGGGAAGCGATGCCTCCAGTAAGGATTCCACCTGCTGCAAGCCTACACATTGTGTCAATTGAAAGCCAATCTGTTCTCGCTGCAAAAAGTTTGCATACTGTTGTACCTCTATTTCCAGTGCGCGCCTGAAGACAGACATTTGAATGTCTTTGTCATAGATACGCGCCAATACGCCGGGTTCATGGCCGGCGACAAAGCCAGCGATGGGCTGCAAGTCTGGATTGTCGATTGATAGGGCTGCTTGCGGCATGTTAATCTCCCTCCCAGTCTGGAAATGGATCTTCCAGCGTTGACCAATAGTTCTGGCCGGCCTGTAATTCAGCGTCAGTCAGCAGGCATGCGTCCAGCTGTTGGCAAATGCTTTCGCGATCAAGCTGTTGACCGATAAAAACCAGCTCTTGCCTCCTGTCACCAAATGGTTGCTGCCATTTTTCATGAATCGATTCGAGATATTCCTCGTTTTCGGGCCATTGGTCCCTGGGTACGGCGCTCCAGAACAATCCGGCAAACCCATATCGGGCAATGCCACCCGCCTGATTCCATTGGCCGGCGTAGTCTGGTCGGCTGGCTAACCAGAAAAATCCTTTGGAACGCAATAATTTGCCTTGCGGCCAGGTTTGGTGGAGAAAGTCATGGAACTTGTGTGGATGAAAGGGTTTTCTGGCCGTGTAAGTGAAGCTGCCGATGCCATACTCTTCAGTTTCGGGGGTATGCTCCCCACGCATTTCCTTGAGCCAGCCCGGCGCTTGTTGTGCGTGTTCGAAACTGAATTTGCGGGTATTCAGCAGCCTGGTGACATCAATCTGGCCATTGCTGGCCAGTAGGATTTCTGCCTGGGTGTTAAGGGCGCGCAAGATGTTCTGTAGACGGTCGAGTTCGTGCTCCGATACGAGATCAGTCTTGGTGATCACGATGATATCGCAGAATTCGACCTGATCGATCAAGAGATCGGCGACACTGCGTTCATCTTCTTCTCCCAGGGTTTCCCCGGCTTCCTGCAGTGTCTTGGCTTCTTCAAAATCCGTGAGAAAATTCGCGGCATCGACTACGGTTACCATGGTGTCCAGTCGGGCGATATCCGAGAGACTGACGCCATTTTCGTCTGCGAAGGTGAAGGTTTCAGCGATGGGTAACGGTTCTGAAATCCCCGTGGATTCGATGACGAGATAGTCAAATTGGCGTGCCTGGGCAAGCTTTTGTACTTCGATCAACAGATCCTCACGCAAGGTGCAGCAAATGCAGCCGTTGTGCATTTGTATCAGTTTCTGTTGCGCGCGATTGAGCGAGATTTCCCGTTCGACTAACGAGCCATCAATGTTGATCTCGCTCATATCGTTGACGATCACGGCCACACGCAAGCCGGCACGGTTGGACAGGATGTGATTGAGTAAAGTTGTTTTGCCTGCGCCCAGAAATCCCGAGAGTACCGTCACCGGCAGGCGGTGCGGGAGGGGTGAAATCATGTTGGCTGCGGCATGCTGGGTGGGTTGTGACATGTGTCGCTCCAAGTAATATCTGTTATGTTATAACATAACATATCTGAGTCAAGAAAGCATGGGTAAGTTGATGTCGGATTTGCGCGTCGGACAGGCGGATGGAGCGAGCAGGATGCAGCCTTCTTTCATTTTGCAGCGAGGGCGCTTTGATCTGCGGTCAGTGACCGATGCTGGGAAACTTAATTGGCCGAATGTGATCTTTTTGATGGGCTATGGCGCGCGGTTGTTAAAGTCGCAGGGCAGGGCGCAACCGACAATTGCCATCCACAGCCATGGCTGATTGTGGCGAAGATGAGCAAGAAAGTGCACCTTGCCGAAGCGTGAGCTGAGCGGGGTGCCGTATCCATTAATTGAAAAACAATGTGCCACAATACTGGTACGCTGGTCTGAATGTTTAAATCGTGAGGCGATGATGGTGATACAAAAAAGTATTCTTGCTTGTTGCGTTGGATGGATCACGATGATTCCGCCTTGCGGGGCGCATCCGCACAATTGGGTGACCATGCGCAGTGAGTTTGTGGCGAATGATGAGGGTGAGCTGGTGGCGATCAATCAGACATGGCGATTCGACTTCTTTTTTTCAGCCATTCTGATTGCGGAAACAGTAAACGAGTGGCAGCAACCACTCCCCAAGGCGCTCGAATTCGAGGCGCGTCGTATGGTTCAGAATCTGGCGCCGTATCAGTATTTCTCGGTACTTTTGGTAAACGAGCGAGAGTTTCAGCTTCCCGCACCGGATCGCTATGCTTTGCAAGTGGCTAAATCAGAAGGGCAGGAGTTTCTGGAGCTGACTATGCATTTTCAGATGACGCAGCGTCCTGTGCTGGCAGGCAGCACCGTGAGTTGGTCGGTTTATGATCCAACCTATTACATTGCGTATAGTCATGAGCATGCGGACAATGTCACGATCCGGCATGCCTCGAACCTGTCTTGCAGTCAGCAACTCAAATTGCCGAAACTGACTGAGGAGTTGATCGCCTATGCCTTCTCGCTCGATCAGACTGAGCGGGATACGGATGGGCTTGGGCGGGCATTTGCGGAAAAAATACTGATAGCGTGTGAAAGGCAGGGAGAAGTGCGATGAATCATTGGGTCGATGGAATGCATCTGAAAAAATACTGGCTCTGGTCTGTCATGTTGGTGGGCGTGGGGCTGCTGGTCTCGCTGATCCCTTGGTCTGAGGTGCCAAGCGCGATCGCGGCCTTGCAGAAGCAGCTCCACCTGCGATTGACCACGCATATTTCTCAAGTGGAAGCGTCTCCCTGGCGTTATGGAACGAGTCTGATCCTGGTCAGTTTTCTCTATGGTGTATTTCACGCCATTGGTCCAGGTCATGGCAAGGCGGTTATCGTCGGTTATTTGGGTACTCAGAAAAACGAGCAGATTGTCCATGGGATTAAAATCTCATTTATTGCTTCGATGTTGCAGGCAATAGTCGCGATCATGCTGGTAACGGGTCTTTTTCAGCTGTTGAATCTATCGCTTGCTAGTGTCAAGCAATATGGGGCGAAAATCGAAATGGCCAGTTATCTGCTGGTTATTCTGCTGGGGGTTGTGATCTGCGTGCGTGCCTGGTTGCACTTTTATAAGCGGCGGATGCCGAATCATCAGCATACCCACACCCATGCCGATCATGGGCATGCCTGCGGTTGTCAGCATAGCTATGTGCCTGATGCCAGGCAGGACATCAGGCAAAGAGGCTTGGTCATTTTGTCGATGGGGTTGCGGCCATGTACCGGTGCCTTGATCGTGCTGATGTATGCTTATGTCGTCAAGGTCGAGATTTTTGGAATCGCGGCCACACTGGCCATGGGAGTGGGAACGGGAATGACAGTTGCCATGCTGGCCTATCTCACCATCATCTTCAGGGACCGGTTGTTGAAGTGGATAGAGCGGAATGATCGAATGAAGTCGGGGGTGCAACTGTTTCTGGTTCCCGGTTTGATGTTGTTTGGCGGCGTGTTGTTGATTACGCTGGGGTCATCCTTGCTGTGGGTGACCCATGCTGCTGCCCCAATTGGGCATCCGTTGCTCTGATTTGCTTGACATGTCGGGAGTGGATGGCAGATTATCCTTTTTGATGCGTTTGCTGGAGTACAATCTGCTAGGAGGCTGTCCGAGAATAGACTGATCTACTGCGGACGAGCCTGATTGGCCGGATTTTTCGATCCTTTTCGTTGAATAGAACGACTATTCGCCTCAAATGATCGAAAAATCCCGCTCAACCAGCCTCGCCCTCGCTACGATCGCTATTCTCGGACAGCCTCCTAGTCAAACTAATAATAAGGGGAATTGCTATGAATCATATCAGAATGGTAGCTGTTGCATTGGCTGGGAGCATGATCGCTGGTTGTGCCGATATGACTGCAACCCAGCGGGGAACCGGCCAAGGGACTTTGATAGGCGCGGGTACGGGTGCAGCGATTGGCGCCTTGGCGGGTGGCGGGAAAGGTGCCGCGATTGGTGCCGGCGCAGGCGCTGCAGTGGGTGCTGGTGCCGGTTACCTTTGGTCTCAGCGCATGGAGGAGCAGAGAAGACAAATGGCGGCCGCGACAGCGGGCACCGGCGTTATGGTTTCGCAGACACCGGATAACCGTTTGATGCTGAATATTCCCAGCGATATTTCATTCGATACTGGCAGCGCCCGGATCAAGCCGAATTTTCAGCCAATTCTGGACAGCTTTGCTACCAGCCTGCTGAATAATCGCGGCACTCAAGTCACGATTATTGGCCACACCGATAGCACCGGCACCGATGCCGTCAACAATCCGTTGTCCTTCAACCGTGCGGGCAGTACCCGTGATTATCTGGTCAGCCGGGGTGTGCCCTATCAGCGTATCCAGGTCGATGGTCGGGGTTCATATCAGCCCGTCGCCCCGAATGACACGCCAGCCAATCGTGCCAGAAATCGACGGGTTGAAATTTTTGTTAACGAAACACCCAACAACTGATTGGGTTTTTGGGCCGACTGAATTTTAAGGATGAATGTTTTCCGCTTATGACTGACTCAGACAATTCGAATAAGGATCAATGGGAGAAAGAAACGCTGCAGAAATTGGTGTTCACTTCCTTGAGAGAGCAACGCCGGGCACGTCTCTGGAGTATTTTTTTTCGTTTACTGACCTTTTCCTACTTGTTTATCCTGCTTTTTTGGGGGTTGGGCTGGCTGGATACCGAAACCGTGGGCGTGACAGAAAAACATACGGCAGTGGTCGATTTGCGCGGAGAGATTACGCCCGATAGCTTGAACAGTGCGGATAATATCAAAGCCAGCCTGAAAAAAGCATTCAAGGATCGCAATACTGCCGGCGTTATTCTGCGGATCAACAGTCCAGGTGGCAGCCCGGTTCAGGCCGGATTGATCAATGATGAGATTGTCAGGTTGCGCGCACTTTATCCGGAAACGCCGTTGTATGCAGTCATCGAGGATATCTGTGCTTCAGGCGGTTATTATGTGGCGGTTGCGGCGGATAAAATTTTTGTGGACAAGGCGAGCATCGTCGGTTCGGTCGGCGTGATCATGGACGGGTTCGGTTTCACCGGCACACTCGAAAAACTGGGTGTTGAGCGTCGTTTGTTGACAGCTGGAGAAAACAAAGGATTTCTCGATCCTTTTCTGCCTGCCAATCCTAGACAGAGAGAACATGCCCAGTCAATGCTGCGGGAGATTCATCAGCAGTTTATTCAGGTTGTGCAGCAGGGAAGGGGTGACCGTTTAAAGGATCATCCCGATATTTTTAGTGGCATGATCTGGACCGGCGAGCAAGGCATCGAATTGGGTCTGGTCGATGCACTCGGCAGTGCCGACTATGTTGCCCGGGAAATCATTCAGGCCGAGCGTGTCGTCGATTTCACTGCGAGGGAAGGGTTGATGGAACGCTTTACCAGACGCTTTGGTCGGGTCGTGGCTTCCAGCTTGCTGGCTGAAACCAGTGGAGAACTGCGCCTGCGATAGAGAAAATCAGGCCATTCTGTTTATTGTGGGGGGAGTAGTTCGGTCAGCATGCGAGTGACTCCGGTTTGCCAAGGCGGCAAGTGCAGCTGGAAGGTATGGCGGAATTTTTCCGTATTGAGGCGCGAGTTGAGCGGGCGCTTGGCTGCAGCGGCAAAGGCCTCGGTCTGGACGGGAATGATTGCATCGGGTTGCACCTTGATTGGCAGACAGTGCTCGCGGCAAAAATCCAACACGAAACAGGCATAGTTGTACCAGGAAGCCTCGCCATTGGCCGTCACATGATACAAACCCGATAATTCGGGTTGTTCAAGGAGTCGCGGGACGATCTGTGCCGTGACATCCGCCAGCAATTCGGCGCCGGTCGGTGCGCCGATCTGGTCGTCGATGACCGTTAATTGCGTGCGTTCGCGCGCCAGGCGCAAGATGGTTTTTGCGAAATTCTGCCCCTGGGCAGCGTATACCCAGCTGGTACGCAAAATAATGTGTTTGCAGCCTGCTTGCTGGATCAGCGCCTCTCCCTGACGCTTGCTTAAACCATAGACATTGACCGGTGAGGTGGGATCGGTTTCAGTCCAGGAACGATTTCCCTTGCCATCAAACACATAGTCCGTGGAGTAATGGATCAGCCATGCACCAAGGCGTCTGGCTTGCTGCGCCAAGAGGCCGGGCCCTTCGGCATTGATGCGAAATGCCAGATCCGCTTCGCTTTCTGCTTTGTCTACGGCGGTGTACGCCGCGGCGTTAATGATGATGTCGGGTTGAATAGTCTGGAGTGTCCGGGCAATGCCTACCTGGTCAGTCAGATCGCCGCAGTGTGCATGATCCATTTTGTCCAGTGCAATCACTTCGCCCAGCGGGGCCAGGCTGCGTTGCAGCTCCCATCCGACCTGGCCATTTTTTCCGAAGAGTAAAATTTTCACTGGATTGAGCGTCCGTCATAGTTGATCTCGACCCATTTCCGGTAATCACCGGATTGAACATTTGCAACCCAATCCTGATTCTCCAGATACCATCGCACGGTCTTTTCGATGCCTGTGGCGAAGGTCTCGGCAGGCTTCCAGCCAAGTTCACGTTCTATCTTGCGTGCATCGATCGCATATCGGCGATCATGCCCGGGGCGGTCGGTGATAAAAGTGATCAGCGCATGGTAATCTGCCGGCTGGTATGTTTGCAGAATGTCGCAAATGGTATGAACAATCTCAAGGTTCGGTTTTTCATTCCATCCGCCGATATTATAGGTTTCTCCAGGCTGGCCTTGTTCCAGCACGCAGCGAATCGCGCTGCAATGGTCGTTGACATAGAGCCAGTCCCGGATTTGCTGGCCGTCTCCATAAACCGGCAATGGTTTTCCGGCCAATGCATTGGCAATCATCAGCGGAATCAGCTTTTCAGGGAACTGATATGCGCCATAATTATTGGAACAATGCGTCGTCAGTACCGGTAGGCCGTAGGTATGAAAGTAGGCGCGTACCAAACAATCGCTGGCAGCCTTGCTGGCCGAATAGGGACTGTTGGGCCGCAGGCAGTGATTTTCGGTGAAGGCAGGTGCCTGCTGGTCGAGCGAGCCGAAGACTTCATCGGTTGAGACATGCAGGAAGCGGAAATCTATCTTTTGCGGCGGCGTTAGATTTTTCCAGTAATGGTGCGTAGCGTCCAGCAACCGGAATGTGCCCGTGATATTGGTCTGAACGAAATCTTCGGGACCATGAATCGAGCGGTCGACATGGCTCTCCGCTGCCATGTGAATGATGGCGCGCGGCTGATAGCGGTTCAGCAATGCCGTGACTTTCTCTCGATCGCATATATCCCCATGTGTGAAAATATGCTGTGGATTGTCGGCTAGCGATGTCAGGTTTTGTAAATTGCCTGCGTAGGTGAGCTTATCAAGATTGATGATCACCTCGTCGGAATACCTGACCCAGTCTAGGATGAAATTGGTGCCGATAAAGCCAGCGCCCCCTGTTATCAGAATCATGGATATATCAATGAATTGAAGACTATGTTGTTTGATGGGTGTGCCATGTTACCACTAATCCGGTCTGGCCCGGTTGTGCCTGGAAACTGCAGTCAACCCCGATCCCTGCTGCCCAGACAAGCTGCTCACCGCAAAAGAGGAGCGGTAGCATGCCGCGCTTCCATGGCGGAAGCGCGGCTTCTTGCAGGATTTTTTTCAGGCTGCGGCGTGGCCGTCTGCAATCGGGCTGGAAACGCTCCCCTCCTATCCTTGAACGTATTGTAACAGTCTGTTGGGCCAGTTTCCCAGGGTCGATGCCTGTGCCGCTTTGATAGGTGAATTCGAGTTTGTTGTGAGGCGGGGAGAGGTGCAACCATTGCTCGCCTTGCCAGGTGACAGGCGTGATGGGGGAGGATGCTGAATGAGCGCGCAAAAATTCGATATGTCCGCGATAGCAGCGGATTTCTAGCGTATCAACCACAATGCGCAGCCGTGTATCAGGCTGCGCGCCATATAACTGGCGAAGAATTTCCTCGAGCTTGGCTGTGCTCGGCAAGCTGACCATATGTTGTGCCAGCAGATAGCGCAATAAGTTTTTAGCGCGGGCGAGGCTGAGACTGCGTAATCCAGCCAGCTGGATTTTATCAGCGCGGACGACCGTCTGGGCATCGACTTGGGCGAGCTCATCAAGCAAATGAAAAGCTTCTCCAAGATGCTGGCTGGCCCGGGCGATCGTTTTGCGGCAGGCAGGGTAGCGTTGTTCCAGCAGCGGCAGAATGCAGTGGCGCAGAAAATTGCGATCGAAACGTGTATCGCTGTTGCTTTCATCGGTGATCCATGACAGGTTCTGCTGTCTGGCGTAATTCAGAATGGCAGAACGTGAAATGTCGAGCAGGGGGCGTAGCAGTCTGATCGAGGCGCCTGGCTTAAGCGGCCGAATGCGGGGCATGGCGCTCAGTCCTTTGACGCCCGCACCGCGCAGCAACTGGAGCAACAAGGTTTCGGCCTGATCGTCCTGATGTTGCGCGAGCGCGATGCAGTCGGCCTGGATTTGTTCAAAAGCCTGATAGCGGGCTTGTCTCGCAGCGGCTTCCAGGCTTTCTTGCGCACGTTTGCAGATTTGCAGCCGGTATATTACCAGTGGTATGCCCAGCTTGTCGCACAGGGTCTGGCAGAAGGCGCTCCATTGACCTGCATGGGGGCTGATGCCATGTTCAACATGTGCTGCTGACAGCTTCAGCCCCATGGGTGGCGAAATTTTTGCAAGCAAATCCAGCAGTACAACCGAGTCTACTCCGCCGCTCAAGGCGACAACCAGATGCTCGCCGGCCTGAACCTGTGTGCACAGGTTGCGCTGAACGTAATCAGTTATGCTGCTCGGGTGGCTGGATCTTGAATTTGCCATATCCCATCAGTCGATCGAAACGCTTTTTTAGCAACCCATCCAGTGGAGTATCCTGGAGTTTGCGCAGGGATTCCTGTAAAGCTTGTTTGACAGACTGCATGACGGCCGGATGGTCGCGGTGCGCACCGCCGATCGGTTCGGGGATGATGTTGTCGATCAACCCCATTTCCTTGAGGCGGTCGGCAGTGATGCCTAGAATTTCGGCTGCATCGGATGCCTTGTCCGCGCTTTTCCATAAAATGGAAGCGCAGCCCTCGGGCGAAATGACCGAGTAGGTCGAATACTGCAGCATCAGGCTGGTATCGCCGACGGCGATTGCCAGGGCACCGCCCGATCCGCCTTCCCCGATGATGACGCAGATAATGGGGATTTTTAACTCCGCCATCACATACAGATTCTTGCCAATGGCTTCGGATTGGCCGCGTTCTTCGGCATCGATTCCTGGGTAAGCGCCTGGTGTATCGATGAAGGTGATCAGCGGAATGGAGAATTTTTCGGCAAGCCGCATCAAGCGGAGTGCTTTGCGATATCCTTCGGGCTTGGGCATGCCGAAATTGCGGTAAATCTTTTCCTTCGTATCCCGCCCTTTCTGGTGACCGATCACCATGACCGTTTGGCCGCAGAAATGTGCCAGTCCTCCGACAATTGCTGGATCATCCGCAAAATTCCGGTCGCCATGCAGTTCTTCAAAATCGGTAAACAGATGCTGAATGTAATCGAGCGTGTAGGGGCGTTGCGGATGGCGCGCGACTTGTGAAATTTGCCAAGGTGTCAGTTTGGCGTAGACGCTTTTTGTCAGCCCCTGACTTTTTGCTTGCAAGCGCGTAATTTCTGCGGAAATATCCAGTGCGGAATTATCTTGGGCATAGCGAAGCTGTTCGATTTTTGCTTCAAACTCCTCAATACCTTTTTCAAAATCTAGAAAGACGGTTTTCATGAAAACTGATTTGATTAAAAGCGGGATGATACAGGATCTAACCCGGATTGTTCATGCCTAAAGGCTTTGCAGGGGGTGATTAATAAATTGCTGCCAATCAATGGCCAGTGCATGTAGCATGCATGCACACTGGTCATTGACGGAAGGATGCTTTGGAGGAAAAGCGGGTTGTTTATTATTCGGGAACCTCAAAGCCAGCTTCTTCTATCGCTTGCCTGAATATATTATGGCCACTGAGGGATGGTTCATGATGAATCGTGGCTTGTGCCTGGTCGAGAGAGACTTCGACGCTGGTGACGCCCGGAATTTTTTCCAATACGGACTTGATGCTGTTGACGCATCCCATGCAAGACATTCCTTTGACAGGAATCACGGATGTTGACATTTATTTTCTCCTGATGAAGGCGGGGCGACAATCGAGTGCTGGGAGGCTGTCTGAGAATAGACGGATCTACTGCGGACGAGCCTGATTGGCCGGATTTTACGATCCTTTTCGTTAAATAGAACGACTATTCGCCTCAAATGATCGAAAATTCCAACTCAACCAGCCTCGCCCTCGCTATTCTCGGACAGCCTCCTAGCTACCCGCCTGCCAGCGTTTCAGTAACAGCGAGTTGCTGACAACCGATACCGAGCTCATTGCCATGGCTGCCCCGGCGATAATGGGATTCAGCATGCCAATCGCTGCCAAGGGTATGCCCAGCGAATTATAGAAAAAAGCAAAAAACAGATTCTGGCGAATTTTACGCAGCGTTGTGCGCGACAGTGAAATGGCATCGGCGACACTCATCAGATCGTTCCGCATCAATGTGATATCGGCTGCTTCGATTGCGACATCGGAGCCGGCGCCAATGGCAAAACTGACATTGGCGGTTGCAAGTGCGGGCGCATCATTGATGCCGTCGCCAACCATACCGACAAATCGGCCGCTGGCCTTGATTTTTTCGATTTCGGCTGCTTTTGCGCCTGGCAGAACTTCGGCCTGAAAGGTTGCAATCCCAGCCTGTCTGGCAACAGCTGCAGCCGTCAATGGGTTGTCGCCGGTCAGCATCATGACTTCGATGCCCATTTGTTGCAACCGTCTGACCGCTTTGATAGAGGTGGTGCGTAAAGGATCGGCAATAGCAAAATAACCCAGTACCTGTAACGTTGCATTAATTGCATTAACCTGGGCCGCGACACCGACCACGGTTTTGCCTTCTGCCTGCAGTGCCGTGATACGGGATGAGTCAAGCGTGGCACCCTGTTCGGCCAGATATTTGGGCGAGCCCAGCAGGTAGGCTGTATCCCGGATGCTGGCGGTGATGCCGCTGCCCGTAAGCGACATGAAATCGCTGATTGCAAGTAGCTGGACGCCCCGTGCCGCAGCATGCTGCAATATAGCCTTGGCAAGCGGATGCTCCGAACCCTGCTCCAGTGATGCAGCAATTTGCAGCAAGGATTGTGTGTCGATGGATTGATCCGTGACGATATCGGTGACGACCGGCCTGCCTTCGGTGAGGGTGCCGGTTTTATCGACGACCAGCACCCGAATTTTCTCGGCCAGTTCCAGTGCTGCGGCATTCTTAACCAGCACGCCTTCTTGTGCGCCTCGTCCAGTGCCTACCATGATTGCGGTCGGTGTTGCCAGACCCAGGGCGCAAGGACAAGCAATGACGAGGACGGCCACTGCATTGATCAGGGCCATGACAAATTGACCGGTCCACCACCAGCTCACTCCCAGCGTCACGATGCTGATGGCGACCACTATTGGTACAAAAATACCGGAAATGGTATCGGCCATGCGTTGTATGGGAGCCTTGGAACCCTGCGCGCTTTCCACGAGCCGGATAATCGCAGCCAGCTGTGTGTTTGCACCGACGCCGGTGGCGCGGCATTTCAGTAGGCCTTGCTGGTTTTGCGTGGCGGCATAGACTTTTTCGCCCGCATGCTTCGTGACAGGCAGGCTCTCACCGGTCAGCATCGCTTCATTGACGCTGGACTTGCCTTCGGTCACAACGCCATCAACCGGGAGTGTTTCTCCAGGCCGAACGAGAAAAATATCGCCGGGTACTATCGAGTTGACATCAACTTCGATCATTTCTCCGTTACGTTCGATTCTGGCCGTTTTGGGTTGCAGCTTGATCAGTGACTCAATCGCGGCGGAGGTTTTCCTTTTGGCGCGAGCTTCCATTAACTTGCCAAGTAATACCAAGGTGATGATCATCGCACTGGCTTCAAAATAGATGTGCTGATCCAACTGGAAAGCGGTCACGATGGCACTGAAAAAATAGGCCATGCTTGTCCCCAATGCCACCAGCACATCCATATTCGCGCCACCGCCCCGCAGCGCGTGCCAGGCGCCGATATAAAAGCGTTTGCCCGCCCAGAACTGTATGGGCGTGGCCAGCAGCCATTGCAGCCAGCGTGGCAGAAAAACAGCATGATCACCGGTCAGCATCATGCCCATTTCCAGCATGAATGGCGATACGAGGGCCGCTGAAATCCAGAAAAGGCGCAACTCCTTGTGATAGGCCGCCAGTCGGCGAGCTTTTTCCTCGCTACGGCTGCTGTCACTGATTTCGCTGGCGCCATAACCGGTTTTGCTGACAGCCGCAATCAAATCCTCTACCCGGGTGATGGCTGGATTAAAGCTGACGCGGGCGATTTCGTTGGCGGGATTCAAGCTCGCGTTGACACCGGGAAGGCTGTTCAGCGCTTTTTCGATGCGGTCCGCACAGGCGGCGCATGTCATGCCGGTAACTTGCAATTGCACGGTTCGTGCTGCGACCTGGAAACCAGCTTTCTCAATCGATTGAATCAAATCCTCGGGATGCGCAATGCCATCGTCGAACTCAACGAGTGCTTTTTCGTTGGCGAAATTCACGGCTGCATGCACGACACCAGGTAGTTTGTTGAGATTTTTCTCAATTCGTGCGGCACATGCAGCGCAGGTCATCCCCTCAATAGGTAATTCGAGTGCTTTGAGTGTGGATGTATTCAATTTCAGTCGATCAGATGCTTAGTCTCTTTCGCCGGAAAACGCGAGCAGCAGCTGCAGCAGGCTGATAAACAGGTTGTAGATGCTCAAATAAATGCCGAGCGTGGCCATGACGTAGTTGGTTTCCCCGCCGTTTACAATGCGGCTGACATCAAACAGAATGAAACCGGAGAATATCAGGACCGCAGCAGCCGATATGGCAAGCGAGACTGCCGGTATGGCAAAGAATAAGTTGGCTAAAGATGCCAGGATTATCAGTACCAGCCCGACCAGCAAGAAGTTGCGCATGAAGCCGAAATCCTTGCGCGTGACCGTAGCGACGCCTGCCAGCGTGAAAAAAATGGCGCCCGTACCAGCGGCTGCCAGCCCAATCAATTGTGAGCCATTTTTGAAATTCAATGCGTATTGAAGCATGGGGCCGAGCCACCAGCCGGCTACAAATGTGAACAGAAACAGAAGCACAATGCCCCAGATGCTGTTGCGGGTCGCGCTGACACCGAACATCAATCCTATCATTAAGGCAAGCATGACCAGGGAACCCACAATGGGGGACTGGGCCAGAAATGCAAAATTGGTGCTTGTGCCGATGACAGCTCCGATGACGGTCGGGATCATGGTTAATGCAAGCATCAAATAGGTATTCCTCAGGACTTTATTGCGTATACCCAAATCAAGTGTTGGGGCCGCCGTAGTCGCATATTTCAAATGAGATCGCATGATGTATTGTTCCTTCTTGATTGGTTTTATAAGTATCTGGCTAGACTACCGTGGCCAGATGAAAGTTGCAATGCATTTTCTTGTATTGCTGGGTATCGGTGGTCAAGTGTGCCCGATCGGATAATAACCATGACTGAAGTATGGGATATATTTTCATTCAGTAGTTGAACTAAATCAAATTATGTAAGGGTTGTCGGGTGTAGATTAGCGGGCGAGCGGGGGTGTTGACTTGACTTGAGGAAAGCATGATCCGAAGGCTGGAATGGGTAATTACCATGGCAGGACTAGGGTAATTTTCCTATAAAAATCATGATTTTCCCTTGCTAGCTCGGTGCCGGGATGCTAGAATTCTCGACAGGGGAAAGTGTCTTGGACGCGCCCATTTTGTCGCCTGTTTTCGGCTGAATTGTTGCTCAGCCAGAGGGTGGCTAGAAAATTCGGATGTTCATCTTCAGGCCTAAAATTGGAACCGAAAGCTGAAACAGCTGTCTACGTTTTAATTTTAATACGATGCCCCAAGTGGATATTCGGCTGGAGATGCTGGAAAAAAGCTTTTACGAAGACATTCACAGAGTCATGCCTGCAACTGAGCTGCTATGGCAATGATGATAAGAAAAAAACAGTATGATTCGGCCTAGGGTCGTTGATTTAGATTTTTGGTAAGAAGTAAATTATTTTAAAGCAATGATTTAGTGATTAACGTGGGGGATTAAATATGAGCAGTAAGTTGATGGCGGTCCTGACGGGGATTATGGTCCTCGTTTTTTATTCAGGCGCGGCAGTTTCCAGTAAATATAACTTTCCTGAACCGCAATCCACCATCGCCCAGCAGATCTATGATCAGCATATTATGGCGCTGTGGATCTGTCTGGCGATTTTCGTTGTGGTCTTCGGTGTGATGGGCTATTCCATTCTCAAGCACCGCAAATCAGTTGGCCATAAGGCAGCAAACTTTCATCACAGCACAATGGTGGAAGTTATATGGACGGCAATTCCTGTCTTGATATTGATTGGAATGGCGTGGCCGGCCACCAAGACTGTGATTGCTATGAAAGATACCAGTGAATCCGATATCACTATCAAGGCTACAGGCTACCAATGGATGTGGGGCTATGATTATCTGCAGGGGGAAGGGGAAGGGATTAGCTTCTATAGCCAACTTGCAACGACCCAGGATGAAATTCGCAATCAAGCTCCTAAAGGGGAAAATTATCTGTTGGAAGTGGATAATCGGGTTGTGGTGCCGGTAGGTAAAAAAATCAGGATTCTGATGACAGCCAATGACGTGCTTCATGCTTGGTGGGTGCCTGCCCTGGGCGTTAAGCAGGATGCCATCCCGGGCTTCATTCGTGATTCATGGTTTACCGCCGATAATCCGGGTGTATATCGTGGACAATGCGCTGAACTTTGCGGTAAAGAGCACGGCTTTATGCCTATCGTAGTAGAGGTGGTCGAGCAAGAGAAATATTCGCAATGGGTTGCCGAAAAGCAAAAAGCTTCTGCAGCAATCGTCAATACCGCACTTGCTGAGACAGCTGAAGATCAGTCATCCAAGAATTAATGTATCTGGAAATTAAGCAAAGCTAGTCTAAAGGAGAAAATAATGGCAGTAATACAAGATGTGCATGGTCATTCCCATGACCACCCTACCGGCATCATGCGCTGGATCACTACGACGAACCATAAAGACATCGGTACGCTTTACTTGTGCTTCAGTCTGACCATGTTGTTCGTGGGCGGCTTTCTGGCAATGGGTATTCGGGCAGAGCTTTTCATGCCGGGCATCCAGATACTTGAACCTGAATTATTCAATTCATTCACCACGTTGCATGGCTTGATCATGGTGTTTGGCGCGATCATGCCAGCTTTCGTCGGCTTTGCTAATTGGCAAGTGCCCATGATGATCGGCGCGCCGGATATGGCCTTCGCGCGTATGAACAACTGGAGCTTCTGGCTGCTGCCGGTAGCCGGCCTGTTGCTGATTACGTCATTCTTTGTGCCTGGCGGCGCTGCTGCAGGTGGCTGGACATTCTATCCGCCGTTGTCCACGCAGGGTGGTCTGGGTGTGGATATGATGATTTTCGCAATCCATATTCTGGGGGCTTCATCCATTATGGGTGCGATCAATATCATTACTACCATTCTCAATATGCGCGCACCGGGCATGACATTGATGAAAATGCCCATGTTTGTTTGGACTTGGCTGATCACTGCTTACCTGCTCGTTCTGGTCATGCCGGTGCTGGCAGGTACCGTCACCATGTTGTTGACCGACCGTCATTTCGGTACCAGCTTTTTTAACGCTGCCGGTGGTGGGGATCCTGTTCTGTTCCAGCATATTTTCTGGTTCTTTGGGCACCCTGAAGTCTATATTATGATCTTGCCTGCCTTCGGTATCGTTTCCGAGATCATTCCTACGTTCTCACGTAAACCGCTGTTTGGATATTCATCGATGGTTTATGCAACTGCTTCCATCGCGATTCTGTCCTGCATCGTTTGGGCGCATCACATGTTTACTGCAGGGATGCCAGCAGTCGGCCAATTGTTCTTCATGTATGCCACGATGTTGATCGCCGTGCCTACCGGCGTGAAGGTATTCAACTGGACAGCCACCATGTGGAGAGGCGCAATGACTTTTGAAGTGCCGATGCTGTTTTCGATCGGTTTTATCTTCCTGTTCGTCATCGGTGGATTCAGTGGTGTCGTTTGTGCAATTGTGCCAATCGATATTCAAGTACAAGACACCTACTACGTGATCGCACATTTCCACTATGTATTGGTATCCGGTGCGCTGTTTGCCTTGTTTGCGGGTGCCTATTACTGGCTGCCGAAATGGACCGGTCGTATGTATGATGAAAAACTCGGTCAATGGCACTTCTGGCTATCGATGATTTTCTTCAACGTAACCTTCTTCGTGCAACATTTCTTGGGGCTGGCAGGCATGCCTCGCCGTATCCCTGATTATGCGCTGCAATTTGCTGATTTCAATATGATTTCAAGTATCGGTGCATTTGGTTTCGGGCTTTCTCAGTTACTCTTCGTATACATTATCGTCAAGTGTGTACGCAGTGGTGAAAAAGCGGCTGACAACCCTTGGGAAGGATCAACAACCCTGGAATGGACGCACTTACCTTCGCCCGCTCCATATCACAGCTTTGAAACACCACCTGTGATCAAATAAGCGGATACCAATATGAATGAGGACAAAGATAAAGAGTTGCGGCGTAAGAAATTACGTACTGGATTCCTACTGTTACTCATGATAGTGGTCGTTTATATCACAACACTGATATTCAAAGGATGAAACAAGACGTGACCAATACCAATACAGAATTACTGAAGAGATTATTGATTTTCAGCGTAATCATGTTTGGTTTTGGTTACGCGCTTGTGCCACTTTACGAGAAGTTTTGTGAAGTGACAGGCATCACTGAGCTGCAACGCCCGGATGCATTGAGCAAAACTGTCAAGGTGGATGAATCGAGGCTGATCAATGTGCAATTGGATGCCAACGTTCGTGGACTTCCCTGGAAGTTCAAGCCTTTGCAGTCTAGTGTTCGTATGCATCCCGGCCAGTCTGTTGAGGTGATATACGAAATCAGTAACGAATCGGACAGCGATCAGATCGGCCAGGCAATTCCAAGCTATACGCCCAGAAATCTTGAGCGCTATATGCGTAAATTCGAGTGTTTCTGTTTTACTAAACAGGAGCTCAAGGCTGGAGAAGTCAGGCAAGTGCCGGTTAAATTTGTTATTGATCCGGAAATCCCCACGGATATCAGCACAGTTACGATTTCCTACACTTTCTTTTCATTGAAGAAGGAATAATAGGGCCACTGGGCGATGCATAAATATGATGAGAAGCAATCAACGCCGGATAAGACCAAGCCGGAAAAAGCATCTGTGCTTCAGGTAGCCAAGGCAGTCTTTTTTTCCTTTATCGGTATTCGGAAACAAGGTGATTTGGAACGTGATGCGGCCAGAATAACGCCGTTACAGGCGATTATTGGTGGCCTGATTGGTGCCGCGATATTTGTTTTGTGCATTTTGCTGGTAGTTAGATTTGTAACAGGTTAAATAAAATATCAATTCAGGAGGGTTATATGAGTCAAGGAACGGGTCATTATTACGTACCGGCTCCGTCAAAATGGCCGATCGTTGGGTCATCGGCACTGTTTTTCATGGGCTTTGGCGCGGCTTTCACCATGAACAAGATCCCGCTGGGATACGGTATGCTGGCAATAGGTTTTGCCATACTGATTTACATGCTGTTTGGCTGGTTTGGGGATGTGGCACGTGAAAGTGAAAGCGGCAAATATCGTGCGCAGGAGGATAAATCCTTCCGCTGGGGAATGAGCTGGTTTATTTTCTCTGAAGTGATGTTCTTCGCCGCTTTCTTTGGCGCGCTGTTCTACATGCGAGTGCTGTCCATACCCTGGCTGGCAGATAATGAACATACATTGCTCTGGCCCGATTTCGCGGGTGGATGGCCGACGGCTGGACCGGGTTTTGAGGACAAGTTCACCCCGATGGGCGCATGGGGTATTCCCGCATTGAATACTTTCTTGCTCCTGAGCTCCGGCGTCACCATTACGCTGGCGCACTGGGCATTGAAGAAAAATGATCGCGGCGCACTCAAGTTGTGGTTGTTTGCCACCATTGCACTGGGCGTGACATTCCTGGGCTTCCAGATATACGAATACAGCCATGCTTATACTGATTTAAACCTCAGATTAACCAGCGGCGCGTATGGCTCGACCTTCTATATGCTGACCGGGTTCCATGGTTTCCATGTGACGCTGGGTACGATCATGTTGATCGTGATTTTCTTCAGATGTGCAGCCGGCCATTTCACACCCGAGAATCATTTCGGTTTTGAGGGGGTTGCCTGGTATTGGCACTTTGTAGACGTTGTCTGGTTGGGCTTGTTTATATTTGTTTATCTACTATAAGTAGATATAGTCACAATTCCCAATAGTCAGGACTCGATTCAGCTTTAGGCAGAACCGAGTCCTGCTACATAAAGCCTAATCAGAATGTGTGACGTCAATCAGGAATTAATTTGGGATATCAATTCAAACCAAGATTATCGCTGACTTTGGTCACAATATTGGCAATCATCTTGTTTGTAAAACTGGGGACATGGCAGCTATCCAGAGCTGAAGAAAAAGAGACGCAATTCGCGCTTTTGGAACAGTATGCAAAACAGCCACCTGTTTCAATTCCAGCCACGAGCGTCAAGCTGGATGATTACCTATACAGGCAGGTCGAAGTACGCGGAAGCTTCGTCGCTGAGCATACTATTTTCCTGGATAACAAATTGCATCAAGGCATTGTGGGTTATCACGTACTGACGCCGCTGCAACTTGTGAACAGTTCGATGCATGTGATGATCAACCGCGGCTGGGTAGCGGGGGGCAGCGACCGATCCATACTGCCTGAGGTTTTTACGCCGACTGAACAGGTTGTCATCACCGGTGTTGTGGATTCTCCCTGGATCAAGGCCTTGTCACTTTCGGACGAACAGGTCACAGCGAATGTGTGGCAAAACTTTGACCTGGATCTTTATCAGAGTCAGACCAGTCTTACTCTCCAACCTTTATTGTTGCTGCAACAGGACAGTGAAATTGCAGACGGACTGATGCGTCAGTGGAAAAAGCCGGATTCGGGTTCTTCCAGAAATATTGGTTACGCTTTCCAGTGGTTTTCCCTGGCTGTGGCAACGTTGATTATCTATTTGGTATTAAATGTCAAACGAAAAGGTTCTAATTAGCAGATTTAAGCTTATCCTGCTAATGCTTGTGATTTTGTCGCCAGTCGTAGCGTCTTACTTTCTGCATACATTCAAGATCCGCCCGGATAGCACGGTTAATTATGGAGAATTGATCGAGGTTAAGGCCCTTCAAGGCGCTGCCACAAATTTGTCTGATAACACTATTTTCAGAAGTCGACAATTGAGGGGGCAGTGGACCCTGTTGACTATTGATTCTGGTGAATGCGATCAACATTGTCAGAAGAAACTCTACTTGATGAGGCAAGTACGCTTGGCCCAGCATACCGAAAAGGATAGGGTCGAGCGGGTCTGGTTGATTAATGACGATATTCAGCCTGATGCCGAGATCATGCATCAATATGAAGGCACCAGATTGGTACTGGCCAAGGGGCGGACGCTGCTCGAGGAGTTTCCTGCTGTGGAGAGTCAGCTGGATCATATCTATGTGATCGATCCCATGGGTAATTTGATGATGAGATATCCCAGAGATCCTGAACCCAAAAAAATGGTCGATGACATTAAAAGGTTATTGAAACTCTCGCACATGGAACATTGAGCAAATTATGAGAGTGTGCGCGAAGGGCTAATCAGGCTCGTCCGCAGTATATCAGTCTCTCGGACAGCCTCCTAGCAGAGTTTTCTTGCTACCTGAAGTACGCTGGATAGTCAGGGGTATTAGTCAAGAGATGAAGAGAGTGATTTTTCTGAAATCATAAATTAAACATTTCTTCGTCCTGTTTTTATAATGATTCAAGTAAGGAGTGTGTGATGGCATCTTATTCTTTGTCATGGCAACAAACATCTGAGCGCGTGCAGCAATTTTACCGGCTGACCAAGCCGCGTGTCGTTTCATTGATCGTTTTTACTGCAGTCATCGGCATGCTTCTGTCCGTACCCGGTGCTGTGCCATTTGATATCCTGATTTTGGGCACCATCGGTATTTCACTGGTAGCAGGTGCTGCTGCGGCTTTGAACTGCCTGGTCGAATATAAATTTGATGCAATCATGGCGCGCACCCAGGGAAGACCCTTGCCACAAGGGAAAGTGAGTGTTCCCGAGACGTTATTCTTTTTGATCTTGGTTGGCGGATCGGGTCTGTTTATTCTCCATCAGTGGGTCAATCCGTTGACGATGTGGCTGACGCTGGGCACATTCGTCGGGTACGCGATTATTTATACACTCATACTGAAACCGCTGACTCCCCAAAATATCGTGATTGGTGGTGCATCGGGTGCTATGCCACCGGTCCTGGGATGGGCGGCCGTCACGGGAGAAATATCGGCGGATGCATTGTTGTTATTTCTTATCATTTTTGCCTGGACCCCTCCGCATTTTTGGGCGCTGGCACTGTACCGCAAATCAGACTATGCGAAGATCGGCATGCCTATGCTGCCGGTTACGCATGGTGATGCATTCACTCGCCTGCATGTATTGCTATATACAATCATATTATGTGTCGTAACGGTATTGCCTTACCTGACGCAGATGAGCGGACTGATTTATCTGATCAGTGTGTTGGTTCTCGATGCCATATTCCTGTACTACGCCATTAAGATATACCTGCATTACAGCGATCAAATTGCACGAGCTGCCTTCCGTTTTTCCATTTTGTATTTGGCACTGCTGTTCACCGCGTTGCTGGTCGATCATTACTTCTATATCTGGAATTAGGCGCTGGTTTGAGGCCGGCAGGCTGCTTGACCTCATGGCAGCAACTTGACCACTAGTACTCCGTTCCGCCAAACCGCTTACATGAAATAGCGCCTTCGCCTGTCATGCGTTGTTGCAAATCCTCGCCATAGCTACGGCTATGACTGCGGTTTGCGCCTAGCCTGGCAGGCGAATCCATCGATTTAATTTGTAAGCTAATTGACGGAACGGAGTACTAGGGAAAGAGCTTGCCCGGATTCAAAATATGGTTGGGATCAAACACCTGTTTGATCCCTTTCATCATCGCGAGCGTGGCGGCGCTGATTTCCTTCTCGATATAGGCTCTTTTCTCAGAGCCTATTCCATGCTCCCCCGAGAGCGTGCCATTCAACCTGATCACCAAATCGAAAATTTCATTGAGGCATTTCTCCGCCCGTTCGCTGTCAATATCGGGATCCACGAGTAAATTGACATGGATATTGCCGTTACCGGCGTGACCGAAATTGACATTGGCAAGTTGGTATTGCTGACTCAATTTACTTAACTCAGCCAGTAGGACCGGAATCTTGTCTACCGGTACAACGATATCCTCATTGATTTTCTTGGGTGCAATGTCGCGCAGGAGTGGAGAAAGCCGCTTCCTGGCCTGCCATAAGTCATCGAGATTTTGGGTGGCTGCTGCGTGCAGTAACCCCGGATTTCGGCAGGCAGCCAGTAATTGGGTTACCGTCTCCGCTATTTCATGTTCGCTGCCGTCAACTTCTATCATTAGCATGGCGGATGAATCGCCAGGGAGCATCTCGGGATGCTTGCTGCGGATGAGATCAAGTGAACCCGCATCCAGAAATTCCAGGGCGCTGGGCCCCTGAGATGCCTTCATGATCGCGACGATGGCCTGAGCACAACTGGCGGGATCCCGATAATGGGCTGTCAGTCCGCCTTTGGCCGCAGGCAAGGGCGTGAGTTTGAGCGTGGCTTCGGTGATTACGGCCAGCGTGCCTTCGGAACCGATTAGCAGGCGAGTGAGGTCGTACCCGACCACGCCCTTGGTGGTATAGCAGCCGGTCTGGATAATCTCTCCTGTGCCGGTAACCGCGGTCAGGCCCAGAACATGATCACGCGTCGTGCCATATTTAACCGCATGTGGGCCACCGGCGGAAGTCGCAAGATTGCCACCCACGCTTGAATAGCTGGCGCTGGAAGGATCGGGAGGCCAGAAAAAACCATGGGGTCTGGCTGCAGCCTGCACGGTTTCGTTCAGGACACCGGGTTCGACTCTCATCACTCGATTGGCCGCATCGACCGACCGGATTTGTGTCATGCGTTCCAGTGACAGGGCTATGCCGCCTTGCTCGGGAAGACTGCCACCGGCTGTGCCGGTCCCGCGTCCACGCGGGGTGACAGGGATATTGAAGCGCATGCATAACCGAATCACCTGTACCACTTCATCCGTGGTCAATGGAAAGATGACGCATTCGGGTGGAAAGATTTTTCTGCTGTTGTCGTAGGCATATGCGTAGCAATCCACCGGATCGGTAAAAACACGATCGGCCGGGATATGGTCAAGCAGTGTCTCGATAAATGCAGCAGGTAGCATGAGGGAGAAAGAACAGAATAAAGGCAGGCGATAGAAATTCAATCCAGATATTCAAAAACCTTGACCACTTTCGCCACGCTGGCGGTCGTGCTGGCAATCTGGGCTGCTGCATCCGCTTCTTCGCGCGTAACCATGCCTAGCAGGTAGACCACATTATTAGCCGTGACCACCTTAACATGATTGACTTGAAAGACACCGTTGTTGAGAAAGCGCGTCTTGACCTTCGACGTGATCAAAGCATCATTACTGCGCGAAGCCAATGAGCTTCGTTCGGCAACGCTGATTTCATTAAAAACATTCCGGACATTTTCCACGCTCATAGCCAGCTTTTCAGCTTCTTTCTTCGTGGATTCATCAACTGCTTCGCCGGTTAATAGGACATTGCGATTATAGCTTGTCACATTGGCACGTATTTTGTCACCTAGGCTTTCTTTTATTCTGCGGCTGGTTCTGAGTTCAATCCGCTCATCTTCGATAAATATACCACTACTGCGCCGATCCTCTACCATCAGCGCGCCGGTACCGGCGCCGACGCCGACCCCGGTTAGAACCATGGGCACACAGCCGGATATCAGCAGCAGTGTGAATATCCACAACGACAACAAACTAACAGAATGATTATTCATAGCTATTTAAACATACAAAAAGAATAGGGATCAAAATAAGCGTCCAGCCGAAGCATCAAGGTATTTATAATTAAAGCCGGCACGGCGCGACAAGCATACCGCATATATAGTCTACACTGGATTAACTTATCCCAAGACTGAATCCTGTTTGTTTATGACGCAGGCAAATCGGATACAATAGGCCTATTCTGTTTCCGCTAACGCCACAGTGGTGGGTGGCAAGAACAATCGATTCTAGGAGGCTGTCCGAGAATAGCGATCGTAGCGAGGGCGAGGCTGGTTGAGTTGGATTTTTCGATCATTTGAGGCGAATAGTCGTTCTATTTAACGAAAAGGATCGTAAAATTCGGCCAATCAGGCTCGTCCGCAGTAGATCAGTCTATTCTCGGACAGCATCCCAGGTGCGGCTATATCGGGCGATTGCCGCCAGCCGAACAACACATTTCGCGGTTTCAGAGCAGAGCAGTAACCATGCTGGATTGTGGCGGTCTGCTCTGCAGGCTAAAAAACAAGCGTTACCATTCGAGTCGTTGAATGCCGTACGATTCCCATGACAATTATAGATAGCGGATTTCCCGGCGCGTCGGTTGAAATTGAGCCGCCGACAGATCAGGCTGAAAGCATGTCAGCGACACTTCCAGTCCTGGGGGCCATGATCGGTGGAGAGCGCTGGCTGATTTCCTTGCGAGATCTCGGCGAGGTGTTGCCCGTCCCCAGAATTATTCCTGTCTATTTGACGCATCCGTGGTTCAGGGGGGTCATACGCGTTCGGTCCGGGTTTTATGGTTTATGTGATCTTGCGCAATATATGGGCGGGGATGCCAGTCTGGTCGGGGCGAAGACGCGCGCGCTCCTGATGGCGCCTCATTGGGGTGTGAATTGTGCCATACTGGCGGACAGTATGCTGGGCTTCAGACATTTATCGGAGTTTGCCTGCCAGTCTGACCATCAGGATGTGCGACCTTTTGTGTCGGGTGTGTATGATGATCGGCAAGGCCGAACTTGGCGCAGGTTGAACCCGTCCATTTTGTTGCGACTCGAGTCTTTCTTGCAGATTGCCAGGTAATCGGAAGGATCGCTTGCCTGATATTAACATGCTTGATATTTCACCCTAGGAGGCTGTCCGAGAATTGATCCGCCCCAGTCACGTCCTTGCTCCCAATAAGGGTTGAGACTGCATTCAGTAAAATTCATTTAACTTCTCAAGTTTTCAAGAAACATGTTATCGCCATCTACCGCCCAGGAGAAAGCCAGGATACTGGCTGAAGCATTGCCTTATATTCGTCGTTTTCACGACAAGACTATCGTCATCAAGTATGGTGGCAATGCGATGATCGAGGAAACACTCAAGCATAGCTTTGCCAGCGATGTCGTGCTGCTGAAACTGGTCGGGATGAATCCGGTCATTATTCATGGCGGCGGTCCGCAGATCGATCACATGCTGAAGCGGGTCGGTAAGGAAGGCGTGTTCATACAAGGGATGCGGGTGACGGATGCCGAAACCATGGACGTGGTCGAGATGGTGCTCGGCGGACTGGTCAACAAGGAAATTGTCAATCTGATTAACCGGCATGGCGGGCAGGCTGTTGGTCTGACCGGCAAGGACGGAATGTTTATCCGGGCGAAAAGAATGTTGATGCAGGATAAAGAAAAAGCGGGGGAATGGATTAACATCGGTCAGGTCGGTGAGATCGAGCAGATTGATCCTTCGCTGATTGCGCTGCTTGATAGCCGTGATTTCATTCCGGTGATTGCACCGATCGGTGTGGGTGAGGATGGCGAATCATATAATATCAATGCCGATATTGTGGCTGGGAAGCTTGCCGAAACACTCAATGCTGAAAAACTGATATTGCTGACCAATACGCCGGGTGTGCTGGACAAGGATGGCCGTTTGTTGACCGGCTTGACTGCCAAACGAGTGGATGAGTTGTTCGCAGACGGGACGATTTCCGGCGGGATGCTGCCCAAGATAGGTTCGGCTCTGGATGCAGTCAAGCATGGCGTCAAATCCTGTCATATCATCGATGGGCGTGTGCAACACGCACTGTTGCTGGAAATATTGACCGATGAAGGCGTCGGCACACTGATCAAGGGAGACTGAGTACAGCGGCAGCGATTTTATTCCGTTTGACCCGGGAGACAGCCGCTTTGCGCGATTACCTATTTCTGCATTAAGGACAGATAGATCGTCCGGTAAGCTGAGGCGCTGGCTTGCCAGCTAAAGTCCTTGCGCATCCCGTTTCTTTGCAGGCTTCGCCATAACCGCCGGTTGTGAAAGGCCCTGGCCGCACGCTTGATACCGGTCAGAAATGCTTCGGCCGTCATTTCATGGAAATAAAAACCGCTGGCACGATCATTCGCCAGGGTTTTGGGCGTTAGATCAACCACTGTATCGAGCAGTCCCCCTGTGGCATGTACCAGTGGCGGTGTGCCATAACGCTGGCTGTACATTTGATTCAGCCCGCATGGCTCAAAGCGGGAGGGCATTAGAAAACAGTCAGCTCCGGCCTCGATCAGATGAGACAAGGCTTCATCATGTCCGATGCGGACCGCTATCTTGGTGGGAAAGGCTTGTTCCAGGGCGATCAGCTGTTTTTCCAACACGGGATCGCCGCTTCCCAATAACACCAGTTGGGCGGGGAGCTCTGTCAGCTTGGGCGCCACCTGCAGCATGAGGTCGTATCCTTTCTGGTGGCTGAGGCGGCTGATCGCGGCAAATAAAGGAATGGCCTCGTTCTTTTCCAGTCCCATGGTCTGCTGCAGAGCAAGCTTGTTGACAGTTTTTGCCGCCAAGGTCTTGCTGGTATATTTCTTGGCGATATATGGGTCAGTGGTGGGATTCCAGACCGTGGTATCGATACCGTTGATAATGCCGCTGATATCATCCCTGCGTTCGGCCAATAACCCCTGCAAGCCAAACCCGAGTGCTTCATACTGAATCTCGCGCGCATAGCTGGGGCTGACAGTAGTGATGCGGTCTGCGTAATAGATTCCGGCCTTGATAAACGACATCGTGCCGTAGTATTCCACACCGTGCACATTGTAACTTTCAGCAGGCAGCCCCAATCGCGTCACTTCTGCAGGCGGAAAACAGCCCTGGAAGGCCAGATTATGCAGGGTGATCAGGCTTGCAGCTTTTTGCCGTGGATGAAAATGCAGATAAGCCGGCGTCAAACCACTTTGCCAATCGTTGCAGTGAGCGACATCCGGCCGCCAGTCCAGCGGGCTGGCATCGCTGGCTAGAATGGCGCCAATCCTGGAGAGCAGCCCGAAGCGCAACGCATTATCCGGCCAGTCACGACCGGTATCATCCACATAAGGCCCGCCGCGGCGCTGGTAGAGGACAGGGCAGTCGATGATATAGGCAGGCACATGGCCGGGCTCATGCACTTGTAATTTGGTAGAGAGCAGGGTGGCTGCAGGAAAATGTGGTGAAAGATCGAATGTTGCAAGCTTGCGCTTATATTTAAGCGCTGACAATACTGAAGGGTAGCCGGGCAGCAGCAGTCGCACATCCACTTTTAGATCGCGCAATGCCATCGGCAGCGCGGCGCTCACATCACCGAGGCCTCCGGTTTTACATAAAGGGAATACCTCCGGCGTAATGAATAGTACACGGGGTCTTTGACGAGAATGAGGGGAAGACACGGACATATACTATTGAACTGAAATTGATTGATAGGGGAAAAGTATTATTGTTGCAGTCTAAAAAAATTGATCAGGCCATTGGTTGATGTGTCATGCGATGTGGCGGGCTGATCGAGGGTCAGTTCAGCAAGAATCTTGCCGGCCAGCTGCTTGCCCAGTTCTACGCCCCACTGATCAAACGGATTGATATCCCAAATGACGCTTTGTACAAACACTTTGTGTTCATAGAGTGCAATCAATGCTCCCAGTGTTGCGGGATCCAGTTTTCTGAACAAAATCGAAGTGGAGGCCTGATTGCCCGGAAAGATCCGGTGCGGCAACAAGCGTTCCAAAACCTCGGGTGGTATTCCCTGATCGGTTAATTCGGATCGCACCTCTTGCTCATTCTTGCCTCGCATGAGCGCCTCGGTCTGTGCAAAGAAGTTGGCCAACAGGATGGGTTGGTGCGCCGGGAAACTATGCTGGCACAGACAAGGCGCCAGAAAGTCGGCTGTGAATGTTTGCGTCCCTTGATGCAGCAATTGATAGAAAGCATGTTGACCGTTGGTGCCCGGTTCGCCCCATACCACCACGCCTGTGCTGTAATCGACTGTTTCCCCGTTTCGGGTGACCTGCTTGCCGCAGCTTTCCATTTCCAGCTGCTGCAGATAGGCGGGAAAACGCTGCAGGGATTGATCGTAAGGCAGGATTGCATGGCTGGTCGCATGACGAAAATTGATCTGCCAGATGCCAATCAACCCCAGCAGGACAGGGAGATTATGTTCCAATGGCGCACTCAGGAAATGATGGTCCATTTCCCGCGCGCCAGTCAATAGCGCGTGGAAATTTTCCATGCCAACGGCTAGCGCAATGGGCAAACCGATCGCTGACCAGAGCGAATATCGGCCGCCGACCCAGTCCCAGAATTCAAACATATTGTCGATGGCAATGCCGAAGCGGGCTACCGCATCACTGTTGGTGGAAACTGCAACGAAATGCCGAGCGATATCCCGCTCGCTGCCGCCTCCAGCCAGGAACCATGCGCGTGCAGATTGTGCGTTGGTCAGTGTCTCCTGGGTCGTGAAAGTCTTGGAGGCGATGATGAACAGCGTTGTTGCCGGATTGAGGCCTTGTAAGGTATGGGCAAGATGCGCGCCATCGACATTGGAAACGAAATGGACCCGCAATTCGGGTGAACAATAGGGGCGCAACGCTTCCGCTACCATGGCCGGTCCCAGATCGGAGCCGCCGATTCCAATATTGATGACATCGGCAATGGGCAATCCGCTGTAGCCCTGATGGGCGCCGTTGCGAACCGCTGTGACGAACTGTTCCATGCGTTGGAGGACATGTTTGACCTCGGGCATGACGTTTACGCCATCCACATAGACGGGAGAATTGGCACGCAATGCCATGTGCAAGGCTGCACGGTTCTCAGTGGTATTGATTTTTTCACCATTGGCCATGCGCTGCATCCACTTTTCCAGGTGTTGCTGGCGCGCGAGCGCGAGCAACAAGCGAATGGTTGTCTCGTTAACCGGCTGTTTGCTGTAGTCCAGCAAAATATCCTTGAATTGCAGAGAGAATTTGTCGAAGCGCTGGGGATCTTCGGCAAATAGCGTGTGCAGTGGACGACCCGCCATGGCCTGCTGATGCGCGGCCAGGGCCAGCCATGCTGTCGATTGGGTCAGTTTAGACATGTCTTCTCGAGATGAAAAAAATGTTATTAGAGTCGCTCAAAAACTGCAGCAATGCCTTGCCCGCCACCAATACACAAAGTGACCAGGGCATAGCGTCCGCCACGGCGCCTCAGCTCAAAAATGGCCTTGATAGCCAGGATACAGCCGGTGGCACCAACCGGGTGTCCCAATGCCACCGCACCGCCATTCGGGTTGGTCTTGTCCAAATCGAAATCGAGCGCCTGCGCGACCGCGCAGGCTTGAACGGCAAAAGCTTCGTTGGATTCGATCACATCCATGTCGGCCAATTTGAGCCCGGCACGATTCAGAGCCCGTTCGACTGCAGGCACCGGACCCATACCCATGTAACGAGGGTCCACACCGGCATGCGCATAGGCGACCAGACGTGCGATAGGTTCCAGATTCTGCTGGCGCGCCCAGTTTGCTTCTGCAAGCACCAATGCAGCGGCGCCATCGTTAATGCCGGAGGCGTTGCCAGCCGTGACTGTGCCATGTTCCTGGAAAACAGGCTCCAGCCTGCCCAGGGATTCCATGCTCACGTTATCACGGGGATGCTCGTCCACCTCGAACCGCTTGATCCCTTTCCGCGCAGGCACTTCTATGGGTACGATTTGTTCGCGGAAATAACCGTTTTCGATGGCATGTATGGCGCGTCGGTGGCTTTCGAGTGCAAACTGATCCTGCTGCGCGCGGGTGATGCCCCATTTCTGGGCGATATTCTCGGCGGTCGTGCCCATGTGAACACGATCGAATGGATCCGTCAACGCACCCACCATCAGATCGACGGCAGTGCTGTCCTGCATGCGCTGCCCCCAGCGTAGCGTGGGCAGGAGATAGCCGCCTCGACTCATCGATTCCGTGCCTGTGGCCACCGACGCCTGGGTGTCACCCAGCAGGATGGCCTGGGCGGCGGAAATGATTGCCTGCAAACCGCTGCCGCAGACACGGTTCAGGGTCAGCGCCGCGATCGACTGTGGCAGGCCCGCTTCGAGTGCGGCGACTCGTCCTAGATACATGTCGCGTGCTTCGGTGGGAATGACATGACCGGCGATCAGATGACCGATGGCTGCCAGATCGATTCTGGCCCGGGCGACCGCTTCCATCACCACCCGGCTGGCAAGGGTGGCAGGTGCCAGATCTTTGAGCGCTCCGCCATAACTGCCGACGGCGGTTCTGGCGCCGCTCAGGACGACAACCTCTCGCATAATCGGGGCTTATAGCACGTAGCGAGCCAGATCCTCGCTTTGCGAGAGTTCTCCAAGACGTTGGTCGACATAAGCGGCATCGATAACCAGGGTAGTACCACTGTGCCGGGTCGCGTTGAAAGACATTTCTTCCAGCAGCTTTTCCATGACAGTATGTAATCTGCGCGCACCGATATTCTCGGTTTTCTCGTTGACCAGGGAAGCGATTTCGGCCAGGCGTTTGATCGCATCTTCTGAAAATTTCAGTTCTATGCCTTCGGTCTTGAGCAATGCCTGGTATTGTCGGATGAGGCAGGCATCGGTATTGGTGAGGATTTGCTCGAAATCCTTGGCGCTGAGACTGTCCAGTTCCACCCGGATCGGGAAGCGCCCTTGCAATTCAGGAATGAGATCGGAGGGTTTGGCCAGATGAAATGCGCCACTCGCAATGAACAGGATATGATCAGTGCGGATCATGCCGTATTTGGTGGAGATCGTGGTGCCTTCCACCAATGGGAGTAAATCCCGTTGCACGCCCTGGCGCGAGATATCGGAACCGGAAGTATCCGAGCGGCTGGTGATCTTGTCAATTTCATCAAGAAATACGATCCCGTTCTGCTCGACATTCTGGGTGGCGCGCAGCTTTAATTCCTCGTCGTTGACCAGACGGGAAGCTTCTTCCTCGGTGAGCAGTTTCTTGGCTTCCCGGATGCTGAGCCGGCGCGTTTTCTTTTTGCTCGTACCCATGTTCTGGAACATGCTCTGGATCTGGGAAGTCAACTCCTCCATGCCAGGTGGGGCGAAGATCTCCATGCTGGCTTGTGTCAATGCAACTTCAATATCGATTTCCTTGTCATCCAGATCGCCTTCGCGCAATTTTTTGCGGAACTTCTGGCGGGTTGCACTGCTTTCTTCATGCTGATCCGAGCGGAAATCAGGATCGCGCGCAGGCGGCAACAATGCGTCGAGGATTCGTTCTTCCGCCCGGTCTTCCGCCAGCGGCCGGTTCTTGCTGATCTCGCGTTCGCGCCCTTGTTTGATGGCGGATTCTACCAAATCGCGAATGATGGAATCGACATCGCGTCCGACATAACCCACTTCGGTAAATTTGGTTGCTTCGATCTTGATGAAGGGTGCATCAGCCAGTCTCGCCAGCCGTCTGGCGATTTCGGTTTTGCCGACACCAGTCGGGCCAATCATCAAAATATTTTTGGGTGTGATTTCCTGGCGTAGTGGTTCATCTACCTGCTGTCTACGCCAGCGGTTGCGGAGAGCAATGGCGACAGCACGCTTGGCTGTCTCTTGGCCGATGATATGTTTGTCCAACTCGTGGACGATTTCCTGTGGAGTCATGTGTGACATGATGAATTTTCCTGGCTGTGGGTTATTGTTGGTGTCAGTCAAGCTGCTCGATGACATGCGCCTGATTGGTGTAGATGCAAATATCCCCAGCAATGGCCAACGCCTTGGCGACGATTTCCTGAGCGCTCAAATCGGTATTTTCCAATAACGCACGGGCGGCAGCCTGCGCATAGGCACCGCCACTGCCGATTGCTGCCAGGCTTTGCTCGGGCTCAATGACATCACCGGCACCAGTGATGATCAGCGTTACTTCGTGATCGGCGACGACAAGCATGGCTTCCAGGCGGCGTAAGATACGGTCAGTGCGCCAGTCCTTGGCGAGTTCGACTGCAGACCGCATCAAATGGCCCTGATGTTTTTCCAGTTTACCTTCGAAACGTTCGAACAGGGTGAATGCATCTGCTGTACCCCCCGCGAATCCCGCCAGAATTTTTTCATGGTATAGCCTGCGTACCTTACGCGCACTGGCTTTGGCCACTACCGCGCCAAGTGTTACTTGGCCATCGCCGCCCAGCGCTACCTGTCGACCGCGCCGTGCTGATACTATCGTGGTCATAAATGTTTACCCGTTTATAGCAAAAACGAGAATTATAGCGCCGTTTTGTGAACAGCAGGTGGGACAGAGGCCGATGGCAGCCAATTGTGCTTGCCACCTGAATCTATAAATCCCGGGGAAATGAAGCCAGGCCATGTGTTGCGTGAGGACGTGACGGCTTGGCCCGATAAAATGAAAATTTGCAGCGAATGTGATGGTCTATGCGACAAGCGCTGCGGGTGCAATCAGGGAGTTCGATTAGCGGGTTGAATTGATAATTTCTGCGCCGTATTTGCCTTGTGCCAATTCGCGCAAGGCAATGACGGTCGGTTTGTCACGCTCCGCGTCGACCATCGGCGTGGAGCCGACCGAGATTTGTCGCGCCCGGGCAGTCGCTGCCAACGTCATGTTAAAGCGGTTGGGTATCATTTTCAGACAATCGTCAACAGTAATACGTGCCATAGTGAATAAACTCCAGATTGACTATCTTTCAGAAATACAAAATCAAGGGCACCTCTAAAAATCCATATTTCGTCACAATACGTCGTTGTTCACAAAAAATGTCTCCTTACACATCCATCATATGCTGCGTCAACATTTTTTGTTCTCGCCTCGTCTTGTTTAAAACGCTGAATTTTTAGAGGTGCCCTCAAGCGAATTGTGCTATCAGCTTGCGCTGACTGACAAGCTGGCGCATCGTTTTCAAGCGTTCTGCACGCACGATGCAGGCGACTTCCTGCACGGCTTGTTCCAGTCTGTGGTTAACGACCACATAATCGAATTTGTTTAAATGGCCGACTTCGTCACGTGCCGCCGATAGGCGGCGCTCGATAATTCTGTTTTCATCCAGGCCACGCTGTCTCAGGCGTTGCTCGAGAATCTCCAGTGAGGGCGGCAGAATGAAAATCGATGTCGATTGCGGATAGAGCTGGCGCACCTGCTGAGCGCCCTGGCAGTCTATTTCCAGCAATACATCCTGTCCTGCTGCCATGGTTTCCTCGATCCAGCGTCGGGATGTGCCATAAAAATTACCGTAGACTTCGGCACTTTCCAAAAATTCCCCGCCTTCGAGCATTTTCCTGAACATGGCCTGGTCGACAAATGCATAATCGCGGCCATTCACTTCATTCTCTCTGGGTGGGCGGGTCGTATAGGAAATTGACAGGCTCACCGCTACATCAGTCTGGAGAAGGCCATGGACAACACTGGTTTTACCCGCGCCGGATGGCGCACTAATCACGAATAAACAACTCATTTATTTATTATATTGGATTTTGGATCAATCATAGCAAAGAAATTCCGTATCCGCGCGCGCCTCAGCAGTCAGTCATGTTGAAGGCCGTGTTTTTCAAAATAATGCTGGTGATAATCCTCCGCTGGATAGAACTGGCTGGCGGGGAGAATTTCTGTGGCGATGGGATCCGGCCAGCGCCCGCTTTGCTGGGCTTGCGCTCGGGATCGTTGTGCTGCTGATTCCTGAGCGGCCGTGAAGAAATAAATGGCGGATCGATACTGGGAGCCGATGTCTGGGCCCTGTCTGTTGAGAGTAGTCGGGTCGTGGCAGTTCCAGAATGCTTCGAGCAATTTTTCCAGGGATACGATCATTGAATCGTATGTGACCCGTACAACTTCGGCATGTCCTGTTGTGCCGCTGCAAACAGCCCGATAGTCGGGATTGGCGGCATGTCCGCCAGCATAGCCACAGATGGCATCGGTGACGCCTGGCACGCGCCGAAACACGGCTTCCACGCCCCAAAAACAGCCTGCGCCAAATATGATGTGTTCGATCGTCATCGATCAATCCTTGCGACGTGAAGATATGTTTATAAGCGACGTGCTTTGAAGTTTCGCCGTTACCTGATCAATAGGCTTCTGGGCTATTGTCGGTTTCAGAGTGGTGCATGCCATGCGTCCAGCACCTATGCAGGGGCCGCAGCCATCGTGCATAGGGGGTGCGTTGACGCACTAAGACTGACGAGGGATTGTCCATAACTGCATGCATCCGGCTTAGAGACAGATCAAGGCCTATGCATATAATAAAAAAGCCGATACGTAATTCGGTATCGGCCTGATTTTATGCTCAATAAATCAGCTTATTTGAGCGACAAAATCCATTCTGCCAGAATTTTGGCATTTTCTTCGCTGACATTGACATTAGGTGGCATTGGGATTTGGCCCCAAGCACCGCTGCTACCATTCTTGATTTTTCCTGCCAGTTTGTCCGACGCACCTTCTTCGCCAGCATATTTAGCGGCGATGTCTTTCAGTGCAGGACCGACGGTTTTGATGTCCATTTGGTGACAAGCGGTACAATTGCTTTTTTTCGCCAGTTCGGCATCTGCCTGAGCGAAACTTGTCACTAACAGAGCTGAAGCGGCGAAAGTGCCTAACCAAGCTGTTTTCATCATATTTTTCCTTTTTTGAATGATAAAGGGGCCACTATTTTACCCCGAACCTTGCAGACTTGCAGTAATTCCTTTAATTCATGAATCACAGGCAGGCAGCGCCTGCCTGCACATACCCAGGCATTGACCGTTCCATCTGGGGAAGGCTGCTTTCTCAGACACTCGGGCAATCCGGAAAGTTCCAATGGTAGCGCAATCGGCATTGATGTCAGAGAGTAAGGAATCAGTGCCGGCAGCCATGTTTGCAAGGCTGTTTTATCTCCGCGCAGTATCACCCATGGTGCGGGTTCCAGGTGTTCTTCCAACGCCATCAGCAAGCTGCAATGGGTGTGCGCATGTTGCGTTAGGGTTGTGGAAAACACATCGAGGACGCGCTCGGCTGACGCAAGATAGCGTGGTGTATTCAGTAAATGTCCCAGCCGCTGCAGCGCGATTGCCGCAATCCCGTTGCCGGCGGGAATCGCATCATCATGGCCGCTCTTGGGGCGGTGGATGAGTGTTTCATGGTCCTCGCTGGTAAAGAAAAAGCCACCCGCAGTCGGGTCTTCAAACTGGCTCAGTAGTACTTCTGCCAGGTCAATGGCAAAATCTAGGTCACTCTGTCGGAATTCAACCTGGATGAGGGTTAACAAAGCATCCAGTAAAAAAGCATAATCATCCAGATAGGCATTCAAGTGTGCTTTGCCAGCCTTATAACTGGCAAGCAGGTGACCATTTTTCCACAGGTTAGCCTGGATAAAATCCATGGTCCGCATCGCTGAAAAAATCCAGTCGGGACGCTCGAATACCTGACCGGCACGTGCCATGCTTTTGATCATCAAGGCATTCCAGCTCGTCAGGATTTTTTCGTCGCACCCGGGCCGGGTGCGGTCGTTGCGCTTGTTCAGTAATTTCCGGCGCGCTGCTGCAATCTGCTGTTGTGTAGTTTGCACATCGATGGCATTTCGCATGGCAACAACTGGTGCCGGCTGCACGACCTCGAGATGCCAGTACTCGTCCTCAAAATTGGGAGGGCGATCCAGGCCGTAGTAAGGCGCCATCACTGCGTACTCGTCGGGTGACAGCATGGCTTTGATCTCTTGCTGACTCCAGACGTAGTATTTGCCTTCTGCATGCTCCGAATCAGCGTCGAGTGAGGAATAATAACCATGACTCTGGTCTGTCCCCGGTTGCATCTCGCGCAACACCCAGGCGATGGTTTCCTCCACGATACACTGGAACAGCGGGTTTCCGGTGACCAGCCATGCTTCTGTGTAGAGATGGAGCAACAATGCGTTGTCATACAGCATTTTCTCGAAATGTGGAATACGCCAATAACGATCCGTGCTATAGCGGTAGAATCCGCCACCGAGTTGGTCGTAGAGGCCGCCTGTGGCCATTTTTTCCAAGGTGTGGGTGACAACGTGCAAGGCCTCTGCATTTTCCTCGAGTACAGCGCGACGCAGGCAAAACTGCAGTTCGACCGGATGCAGAAATTTGGGGGCATCGCCAAAGCCACCATGGGTTGCATCGAAAAGGTGGCGTAACTGCCACCACGCCTGTTCAATCGGCTCCCGGGCTAATGGCAAGGCGTTCGCACTTTTTGCAGGCAGCGATTGTGCAAATAGCTTCAGCAATTCAGCATTCTGTTGCGCGACATCGGGTTTGCGGTCGCGGTAGACTGCTGCTACTTTTGGCAACAGTTCCAGAAAGCCGGGTATGCCGTAGCGCGCTGTTTTGGGGAAATAGGTACCGCCAAAGAAGGGTTTTTGCTCGGGCGTCAGAAACATGGTTAGTGGCCAGCCGCCTGAACGGTGATTCAGCATGTAATGTGCATTCTGATAAATCTGGTCAAGATCGGGGCGCTCTTCCCGGTCAACTTTGATATTGACAAAATGCCGATTCATGATGGCCGCCACTGCCGGATCTTCGAACGATTCCTGGGCCATGACATGGCACCAATGGCACGCGGAGTAGCCAATCGAAAGCAAGATCGGCTTGTCCTGAACGCGTGCCATGTTCAATGCCACATCGTCCCAGGGATGCCAATCCACTGGGTTGTCGGCATGCTGTAACAGGTAGGGACTGGTTTCCGCAATGAGGCGATTGGGCATTGAAAGACCGTTCGATGGCGATTAATCGGTTACCGCACCGCGGCTGGCCGAAGACACCAGTTTGGCATATTTTGCCAGTACGCCGCGCGTATAGCGTGGGGCAGGCGGTTGCCAGGCAGCGCGGCGGCGCACCAGTTCATCTTCGGTTACGTTGAGTTGCAGCAGGCGCTGGTGGGCGTCAATCGTGATCGAGTCGCCTTCTTCCACCAATCCGATCACACCGCCTGCAAACGCCTCCGGTGCGACGTGGCCCACTACCATGCCATAGGTGCCCCCGGAGAAACGTCCATCGGTAATCAGTCCGACAGAGTCACCCAGTCCCTCGCCGATCAATGCTGAGGTGGGGGAGAGCATTTCCCGCATCCCTGGCCCCCCTTTCGGGCCTTCGTAACGAATGACGACAACGTCGCCGGGCTGAATTGTGCGCTCCAGGATTGCTGCCATACAGGCCTCTTCGGAATCGAATACGCGGGCAGGGCCGGTAATGACCGGTTTTTTGATGCCAGATATCTTGGCAACCGAGCCTTCGGGAGATAGATTGCCTTTCAGGATTGCCAGATGGCCCTGAGCATAGACCGGATGGTCCCATGGCCGGATGACATCCTGATCGGGGCGGGGCTGAGCCGGAATATCCCGGAGGGTTTCCGCAACCGTCTGCCCGCTGATGGTCAGGCAGTCGCCATGCAACAAGTCGTGGTCGAGCAGCATTTTCATGACTTGCGGAATGCCGCCCGCCTTGTGCAGATCGGTTGTGACATAGCGGCCCGATGGCTTCAGGTCGCACAATACTGGCACGCGCGCACGGATCGCTTCGAAATCATCGATACAGAAGTCGACTTCTGCCGCATGGGCAATGGCCAGCAAATGCAAGACGGCGTTGGTCGACCCGCCTACGGCCATGACCACCGATACGGCATTTTCCAATGCTTTGCGGGTGATAAGGTCGCGGGATAGAATCTGTTTCTTGATCGCCTCCACCAGCACTTCTGCCGAACGCGCGGCACTGATCCGTTTCTCTTCGTCCTCGGCCGCCATCGTCGACGAATGGGGCAGACTCAATCCCATTGCCTCGATCGCGGATGACATCGTGTTGGCGGTATACATGCCGCCGCAGGAACCCGCACCCGGGCAGGCATGGCGTTCGACTTCCAGCAATTCCTGTTCATCGATCCTGTGAGCCGTATATTGGCCGACCGCCTCGAAGGCGCTGACTATCGTCAAATCGCGGCCACGGTAATGGCCGGGTTTGATGGTGCCACCATAGACGAAAATGGCCGGCACATTCATTCTGGCCAGCGCAATCACGGCGCCCGGCATGTTTTTGTCGCAGCCACCGATAGCGATCACCCCATCCATGCTCTCCGCCTGCACCGCAGTTTCGATTGAATCGGCAATCACTTCGCGTGAAACGAGTGAGTATTTCATGCCTTCGGTACCCATGGAGATGCCGTCCGATACCGTAATCGTGCCGAACACCTGGGGCATGGCGCCGGAAGTCTTGAGTGCGTGTTCCGCACATTGGGTGAGGGTGTCCAGCCCCATGTTGCATGGCGTGATGGTGGAGAATCCATTGGCAATTCCAACAATCGGTTTGTCGAAATCGCCATCTCCGAACCCGACTGCTCTCAGCATGGCGCGATTGGGAGTACGTTTGGCACCTTGGGTGATAGCCTGGCTACGTCGATTATCTGGCATAATGATTCCTTAAATATGTTTACGATTCAAACTGGATGGCTACTGCGGTCAGCAAGCGTTGCCGTATAATAGCTATTTTACCGTAAGTCAGACCGCTACCTATGCTCGTTCACCCACAATTTGACCCGATTGCGCTTTCCATCGGTCCGCTGGCCATTCGCTGGTATGGGCTGATGTATCTGCTTGGCTTCCTGTTGTTCATCTTGCTCGGGCGCTATCGCATCAAGCAACGGCCCGGCAGTGTTTTCACCCGGGAAATACTCGACGATACGTTGTTCTATGGCGTGCTCGGCGTCATCATTGGCGGTCGGCTAGGTCATGTCCTGTTTTATCAACCGGACTATTACCTGCAGCATCCCCTGGAAATTTTCTTTATTTGGCAAGGCGGGATGTCTTTCCATGGCGGTTTTCTCGGTGTCGTCGTGGCGATGATCTGGCTGGCACGAAAATATCAGTTGTCCTGGCTGTCGATTACTGATTTTATCGCGCCTCTGATTCCGCCTGGTCTGGGTGCGGGCCGGATAGGCAATTTCATCAATGGCGAATTGTGGGGACGTCCTACCGATGTGCCTTGGGGAATGATATTTCCGCATGTGGATAATTTGCCGCGCCATCCCTCACAATTATATGAATTCGCCCTGGAGGGTCTGGCCCTGTTCATACTGGTCTGGGTTTACTCCGCCAAACCAAGGCCATTGGGTGCCGTTTCCGGCGTGTTCCTCATCGGCTATGGTGTGTTTCGTTCGTTCGTCGAATTTTACCGCGAGCCGGATGATGGATTCCTAGGCATCATGACTTTGGGTATCAGCATGGGGCAATGGCTGTCGTTGCCGATGATTATTGCGGGTGCGGCGCTATTGGTCTGGTCTTATCGTCATGGTGGCCGATCGAGCCACATGTAGGAGGCCAGTAGCTTTAAAGCTTGGATGGTGGTCGGCCGTGATCCGTCACATCTTGGAATAAAATACCGATGTCTTTCAACCCATCAACCAGGACCGACGATACTTGGTATCGACTTGTCGTTCAGGGCGAGCGCACTTGTGTACAGCTTGCCGGCAGTTACACTTTGATGACGCTGGACCGCTCGCTACCAGGATTGGCGCGTGAATTGACGCGCCTGGCTGCACAATCCGGTGTCCACTGGGATCTGACAGGCATCCAGCAAATGGATTATACCGGGGCGGCGATGCTCTGGCAGGCTTGGGGCGGGCAGCGTCCAAAGCATTTGTCGTTGCGGCCCGAACAAGAGAAAATGTTCATGCGTTTGGAAAAGGCCGTACCTTTGCCGGTATCACCTCATTCCAGCGCATTTTTGCCGGTTACCATGCTTGGCAGGCAGTTTTTTCTGTTTCTGAGTCATGTGGGCGGTATTATTGCCTTATCCGGTCAGGTCGCGCTGGATATTCTGTATTTGATCGCGCATCCCAGTAAAATTCCGGTGCGCGAAATTTCCGCCAACTTGTTTCGTACTGGTGCGCAAGCGCTGGGTATTACGGCGATAGTCGGATTTTTGATCGGCATCGTGCTGAGCTATCTCTCTTCCGAACAGCTCCATATGTTCGGGGCGGATATTTTTATCGTCAATATTCTCGGTATGAGCATCATTCGTGAACTCGGTCCGATGCTGGCGGCCATATTGGTGGCTGGCCGTTCGGGCTCTTCCATGACTGCCCAGCTTGGCGTCATGCGAGTGACCGAGGAGCTGGATGCTTTGACCGTGATGGGTATTCCCTATAGTGTGCGGCTGATCCTGCCAAAAATCATCGGCCTAGGCATCGCCTTGCCGCTGATTGTCGTCTGGACCAGCGCCATTGCACTGCTGGGAGGCATCATGGCTGCAGACCTGCAAATAGGATTGAGCTTTCGTTATGCATTGACCAGCCTGCCGGACGCTGTGCCGGTTGTCAATTTATGGCTGGCGCTGGGCAAAGGCCTGGTCTGCGGTATGACCATTGCATTGATCGCCTGTCATTTTGGTTTGCGTATCAAGCCGAATACCGAAAGCTTGGGGGAGGGTACGACCAATTCGGTGGTCGTTTCGATTACTGCCGTAATCATCATCGATGCCATTTTCGCAGTCGTGTTCTCCAACGTAGGTCTGAGGATCGTTGGCTGATGCAAAACCCCGATTGGGTGATCGAGATTTGCGGCTTGCATACCCGCTTTGGTCAGCATGTGGTCCATGAGGATATCGACCTCACCGTGCTGCGTGGAGAAGTGCTGGCGTTGGTGGGTGGATCCGGCAGTGGCAAGACCACCTTGCTGCGTCAGATGCTTGGCCTCGAGGCGCCCGCACAAGGCAGCGTGCGGGTGCTTGGCGCTTCGCGCTATGATTGCAGCCATGAGGACCAAAAAAAATTACGAGTCCGTCTTGGGGTACTGTTTCAGCGGGGCGCTTTGTTCAGCGCGTTGAACGTGTATGACAATATTGCTCTACCGCTGCGGGAGCTGCGCAATCTGCGCGAGAGCCTGATTCGCGATCTGGTTATGCTGAAGCTCGATATGGTGGGGGTCGAAGCCCGGCACGCCTATAAAATGCCGGCAGAACTTTCAGGCGGCATGATCAAGCGAGTGGCGCTGGCGCGGGCCCTGGCGCTTGATCCCGAACTCTTGTTTCTGGATGAGCCGACTGCAGGCCTTGATCCCGCGTTGAGCGAAAGCTTTGTCGATCTCATTCAAACGTTGCGCAAGGAGCTCACTTTGACCATCGTCATGGTGACCCATGATCTGGATACACTGGTGGCGATATCCGACCGGGTCGCAGTGCTGGCAGAGCGCCGCATCATTGCCCTGGGATCCATTCCTGCCGTGATTGCTGTTGAGCATCCATTCATTGAAAGTTTTTTTCTGGGAGCGCGTGGCCGTAACGCTTTGCGCATGCTCCAGAAGAATTAATCCCTACATTGCCGAACATTTCGATCGGGAATTCAAATCGAGGAAATCCTATATGTCTAATGACACTCTGACACTTGCGCAAATGTTGATTGCGCGCCGCTCGCTGACGCCTGACGATGATGGCTGTCAGAAAATCCTGATGAACCGCCTTGCTGACCTTGAGTTTCATATCGAGCCGATGCGCCATGGGGAGGTTGATAATCTGTGGGCGCGCCGCGGGACTGACGGACCGGTGGTATGTTTTGCCGGGCATACCGATGTTGTCCCGACAGGGCCGCTTGCCCAGTGGGATAGCGATCCGTTCACGCCGACGATTCGCGATGGCAAGCTTTTCGGACGCGGTGCCGCCGACATGAAAACCTCGCTTGCCGCTTTCGTTACCGCTATCGAAGCATTTGTCGAGGCGCATCCCGACCATAAAGGGTCGATTGCGCTCTTGATCACTTCAGACGAGGAAGGTCCGGCAATCGATGGTACTGTCAAGGTTGTGGAAGCGCTTCAGGCAAGGGGAGAGCAGATAGATTACTGCATTGTTGGAGAACCCACTTGCACCGATACCCTGGGAGACACTATCAAAAATGGCCGTCGTGGCAGTCTGTCCGGGAATCTGACTATCAAGGGTGTGCAAGGCCATATCGCCTATCCCCATCTGGCTAAAAATCCCATCCATCTGGCTGCGCCAGCCATCGCCGAGCTTGCCCAAACCGCATGGGATGAAGGCAATGAATATTTTCCCCCGACCACCTGGCATGTTTCCAATATCCATGGCGGTACCGGCGCAACCAATGTCATTCCGGGTGAAATGAATTTGTTGTTCAATTTCCGCTTTTCTACCGCTAGTACAGTTGAATCGCTCAAGGCGCGCGTACATGAAATCCTCGACCGACATAGTTTGGAGTATGCACTGACCTGGTCACTTTCCGGAAAGCCATATCTCACGCCCAGAGCAGAACTGGCCGAAGCACTCAGTGCCGCGGTTCGAACCGTGACTTCAGTTGAACCCGCACTTTCGACTTCTGGCGGCACATCCGATGGCCGCTTCATTGCTGATATTTGCCGTCAGGTGGTGGAGTTTGGTCCACGCAATGCGACGATACACAAACTCAATGAATGTGTAGACATTGCAGATATCGAGCGATTGTCCAGAATATACCGGTTGACGCTGGAAAATTTATTGCTGTAGGTCCGGTAATTCGTGGAAATTGCAGAGTGCTTTCAGTCTTTCCTGCCACGCAGCAATTCCACGAATTTATCATTCAAGCGGAATTTGATCGTATTTTTGTCGGTTTCGCCTTGGTTGCTGATCAGGCCATGCGCAGCGAGAGTATCGAGCTGTTGCAATAGATTGTCGTGATCATCCAGGAAATAGGCCAGGCAGGGACCCTTGCGATGGAATCCCCAACGGCTCCACCCCCAGCCTTTTTTCATCACGTAGAATTCGCGATGGAACTGAAATTCCGGATTGTCCAGATCCTGTTTCATTTCCGTTAGCAGTTTTTCATGCGCTTGCCATAATTGGTCTGGCAAGTTGACTGAGCTGGCGAAAGCGGTTTGGGTTGTCGCTGTCGCTGCTGTTTTAGATTTCAAGAAGTAGCTTGCAAGATAGGTCGTTGCGGCGCCTGCCAGGAATCCGACCGCTATGCTTGAAACATCCATTCAAGTCCTCCACTAGGAATTTGGTTAACAGTTTTTATTTTCAGAACTATGCAGTATAACAAGTAAATCCGGCATTCATGCAAGCGATATCCCTGTGTGGCAATATCGTTTGGCTGAATCTGCCTGTTTGGCTGTATGATCGCGTGGCGCGGCAAAAAATGCTGCAGCATGGCCGTATACCTCCATTGCCCATCCTGACGATCGCTTTTTGCATCGATCTGATCAAAACGCTTGGATTGATCAGATCTTGCGCAAGGCCTGATCCAGATCAGCAATCAGATCATCGATGTGCTCGATGCCAATCGATAAACGCACCATCTCGGGCAGAACCCCTGCCGATTTCAACTCTTCATCGTTCAACTGGCGATGGGTGGTTTCTGCTGGAATAGAGGCCAGTGATTTGCAATCACCGATGTTGACCAGCCGCAGAAAAATCTGCAAGGCATCATAGAAACGGCGTGTCGCTTCACGTCCTGCCTTCAAGCCAAAACTGAGAATGCCCGATGCCTGGCCTTGCATATATTTCTGTGCTAGCGCATGGTCCTTATGGCCGGGCAGGCCCGCATAATTGACCCAGGACACGGCATCATGAGTCTGCAGGTATTCTGCAACCTTGCGTGCATTCTGGCAGATGCGTTCCATGCGCAAGGTGAGGGTTTCCAGTCCCTGCAAAAGCAGGAAGGCGTTCATCGGGGACAGGGCAGCCCCCATGTTGCGCAGCGGCACGACACGGCAGCGGCCTATAAAAGCGGCGGGACCGAAAGCTTCGGTGTAGACGACGCCATGGTAGGAGACATCGGGGGTGTTGAGGAGTGGAAAGCGTTCTTGGTGATCGGCCCAGGGAAATTGGCCCGAGTCGATAATCACGCCGCCTATGGAGTTGCCGTGACCGCCAATATATTTGGTCGCGGCGGTGACGATAATATCGGCACCTTGTTCGATTGGCCGCCACAGGGCTGGGCTGGGTACGGTATTGTCGACTACCAGCGGAATGCCATGGCGGTGGGCCAGCTTGGCCAGTGCTTCCAAATCGACGATACTGCCGGACGGATTGCCGATGGATTCGCAGAATATGAGTTTGGTGCGGGTATCGATTCTGCTTTCGATCGCAGCGAAATCCTCTTTGTTGGCAAAGCGGACTTCGATCCCCTGGCGCGGCAGTGTGTGAGCGAACAGGTTATAGGTGCCGCCGTACAGCTCGCTGGTTGAAACGATGTTGTCGCCGGTTTCCGCCAGCGTTTGGATGGTGTAAGTGATTGCGGCCATGCCGGAGGCGACTGCCAGTGCCGCCACCCCACCTTCCATCGCCGCCATGCGTTGCTCCAATACATCCGTGGTGGGGTTCATGATGCGGGTATAGATATTGCCGGCGACTTTGAGATCGAACAAATCCGCGCCATGCTGCGCATCGTCAAAGGCGTAAGAAGTCGTCTGATAAACGGGAACGGCAACGGCCTTGGTGGTGGGGTCTGGTTGGTAGCCGGCATGCAGGGCCAATGTTTCAAGTTTCATTCTCAGCTTCCTTGGTTAGTATGATTTTGATGGTGTCTGGTTGGGAATGACAGAATCCGCATGTAGAGCTGTCTAAAGTATCAGATTTTGAATGTCAGGTGTCATGCTGGACAAGTATCATCTAAATGTCACGTGGGACAAGTATGATCAAAAACTCGTCTCATCCCCTTGAGGTCTGTGGCCGGTATTGTCGCAGTGCATTTGCGCCTATCTGGCATATGGTGCCGGGTTGCCGGCGACCGGCACTTTGGGCAGTATGGTGTGCTAGTACTCCGTTCCGCCAAACCGCTTACATGAAATCGCGTCTTCGCCTGTCATGCGTTGTTGCAAATCCTCGCCATAGCTACGGCTATGACTGCGGTTTGCGCCTAGCCTGGCAGGCTAATCCATCGATTTCATTTGTAAGCTAATTGACGGAACGGAGTACTAGTAGGCTGTCCGAGAATAGCGATCGTAGCGAGGGCGAGGCTGTTTGAGTTGGATTTTTCGATCATTTTAGGCGAATAGTCATTCTATTTAACGAAAAGGATCGTAAAATCCGGCCAATCAGGCTCGTCCGCAGTAGATCAGTCTATTCTCGGACAGCCTCCTAGAGTATTCTTGCCTTGACGGAATGGGGCGCGCTGACTAAGATTAGGCGCGAAAATGGTTGGCTTTGTGTTGACTGTTTTCTATGCAATTTAACTTAACTACTTAAGGGATTCACTTATGGCACAGTTAAAAAGAACGTTGTTAGGTGGCTTTGCGCCATTATTGTTGTCGGGCATGCTGGCTGCGCAGGTAACAACTGCTGCGGTTGCCGGTGAGCATGATAAACACGCTAAGTCATACGCACATTTCAATAAAGACGGTGATCTGCTCACGCCAAGAAACTATCGTGAATGGATTTTCGTGGGTGCGCCCGTTACGCCAAAAGACATGAATGACGGTAACCCTGCATTTCCTGAATTCCACAATGTCTACATTGATCCCGTCAGCTTTGCACACTGGAAAAAAACCGGCAAATTCCGTGACGGCACGATTATCGTCAAGGAGTTGGTCAGCGTAGGAACCAAAGAATCTGCGAGTGGCCACGGTTATTTCCAGGGAGAATTCCTGGGTATCGCTGCAACCGTCAAGGATTCCAAGCGCTTTGCCGATAGCCACAATAACTGGGCCTATTTCGGTTTTGAAAGCTATGAAAGCAAAAGTGGCGCGAAACAGCCAGAAGAAGCTTGCAACGTTTGCCATAAAGACAATGCCGCTGAGGATAATGTCTTCACCCAGCACTACCCAGTACTGCGTGCTGCCAAACCTGGCAAATAAACCAAGCAAGATGACAAGTTGATGCGAGGAAAAGCCTTGCGTTGACTACTCTGGGGCATTTTGTTTTGCGCATGATCGTTTGCGCAAAATGAATTGCCCTTTTCTTTATTTGTTATGAGCACAAACCTAGCAATGACAACCAACGATGCTGTAGAAAAAATCAAGGCGCCAGAGTTGCAGACTTCTGGTTGGCTGAATACGCTGGAACCCATTACGCTTGCTTCCTTACGCGGAAAAGTGGTGCTAGTGCATGCTTTTCAAATGTTGTGCCCGGGATGCGTGCAGCAGGGGATTCCACAAACACAACGGATTTTCGATGAGTTCGATTCCGAGCGGGTAGCGGTGCTTGGCCTGCACACCGTTTTCGAACATCATGCTGTGATGGGGCGCGAGGCATTGGAAGTGTTTGCTTATGAATACCGCCTGCGTTTCCCGATCGGCATTGATAAACCCAATCCGCAGCAAGTTGTGCCACATACGATGATGACTTATCGCATGCAAGGCACGCCGACCACGCTTCTAATCGATAAAGCAGGGTATCTGCGGCTGCATCAGTTTGGTCATGTGAGCGATCTGCATTTGGGGGTATCGATCGGGACGCTGCTGGCTGAGGAAATCCCTGGACAGGCGGCGCAGGCGGGCGCAACAACAATTACCGAAAAGGATGGGGCAGCCACACAGACAGGCTGTGACGCCGAGGGTTGCCGGACCTGATGCCGCTACTAGGAGGCTGTCCGAGAATAGACTGATCTACTGCGGACGAGCCTGATTGGCCGGATTTTACGATCCTTTTCGTTAAATAGAACGACTATTCGCCTCAAATGATCGAAAAATCCAACTCAACCCGCCGCGCCCTCGCTACGATCGCTATTCTCGGACAGCCTCCTAGGTACCCGGCTTGGCGCAGTCGTGAAGATTAAAAATGGTTTTTCCAGTTCCGGATCACCGTAAAGACACTGACTGGATCGCTCAGCTGCTGTCGTACATATTGGCTGGCACTGTGGATAATGGCTGGCTGGCTACAGCGTAAGAAAGGGTTGACCGCTTTCTCTATCGCCATGTGAGTAGGCAGGGTAGGCATATGCCGTGCAAGCCGTTTCTCTGCTTCGGCCTCAAGCTCGTTCAAGGCAGGGTTGCCGGGATCGACTGCCTTGGCAAAACGAATATTGGTCCATGTATATTCATGCGCGCAATAAACCAGCGTATCATCTGGCAAGGCAGCCAGCTTGCTGAGTGAGTGATGCATCTGCTGCGCGCTGCCCTCGAAAACCCGTCCGCAACCGCATGCAAACAATGTATCGCCGCAGAACAGCCGGCCATGACCGTAATAGGCTATATGGCCTGCAGTGTGTCCAGGCACCTCAAGAACAGTCAATTCGATTGCCAACTCCTCAAGCTGAAGGGTGTCTTCTTCCTTGAGGGGATGGGTCAGCCCTGGTATGGTTTCATTGGCAGGGCCATAGATCGGAACGGAGAACATCTGCTGCAACGCAACGTTCCCGCCCGTATGGTCATGGTGATGATGAGTGCACAGTATGGCAACGGGCTGCAGTTTTTGTTGTCTTAAAAAAGCGATGACAGGCGCTTCGTCGCCAGGGTCTACTATGGCTGCAAAGCGTTGGTTGTGGATGACCCAGATATAGTTATCCTTGAAGGCCCGCACGGGGAAAACGTCGATCATTTCTTCTCCTTTAGCGCATGGCGGTAGATTGATGAATCATCATAACAACCATCCTAACATTATGCTTAATTCTGCACGGCAACAAAGTATGCAGCAATGGTTGGAATCTTCTCTTGGTCAATATGTTTTGGACCAGGAGCAGCGTTATTTCGATCAGGTGGTGGCGGATGTTTTTGGCTACAACGCTGCCCAGATTGGATTTCCCCAATATGATTTTCTGCGCAACAATCGAATGCCTTTCAAGTTCGTGATGGGCCTCGAGCAAGGTTGTTCTGCTTATGCCATGCCGCACTCGCTGCCGATAGGCAGCGGCAGTACCGACTTGGTGATATTGCCGCATACACTTGAATTCAATACCTGTCCGCATCAGATTCTGCGCGAAGTGCACCGCATCCTGATTCCAGAGGGGCATGTGGTCATCAGCGGCTTCAACCCATTCAGTTTATGGGGGCTGCATCAGCGGATGACCTCATCCAAGACCGATTTTCCATGGTGCGGCCGTTTTATCGCATTGCCGCGCTTGAAGGACTGGCTGGAATTGCTCAATTTTGAAACCATAGCAGGCCGGTTGGGGTGTTATGTGCCTCCATGCGAGCGGGAGACGTGGCTCTCCCGACTTCGTTTCATGGAGGATGCCGGCGATCGCTGGTGGCCGATTGCGGGTGGCGTTTATTATTTGCAAGCGGTCAAGCATGAGTGTGGCATGCGCATTATTAAACCCTGCTGGGAAAATGTCCCCAAAACCAAGAAGCGCGCTGCACCCGTCGCGCAAATAGAAAAGGGCGGCAAGATTCATAATCCCAAGAATCCGCCAGGCTGCCAGCAATGAGATGCTTGCAACGGAAGGTGAGTCGGGCCATGCTGACAGCTGGTGCGGCGGTGAAATCAATGCCCCGGTCATGATGGCCTTAAGCCCAGTAGAATTGGCTGAAACGGATATCGGGATTTGCCCCGGGTACGGCCGATCCAGTGTTCAGGCCAAACTTTCAAAATAGCAATCATGCAACAGACAAACAGGAGTGTAAGCGTGCAAGAGACAAACAGCGCGGGACTGGTGGAGATTTTTACCGACGGCGCGTGCAAAGGTAATCCAGGCGTAGGCGGCTGGGGGGTTGTGCTGCGTTTCAATGGCGATGCCCAGGAATTTTCCGGGGGCGAGGCCATGACAACCAATAATCGCATGGAGTTGCTGGCCGCGATTCGTGCCCTGCAGGCACTGGAATCATTGCCATCGGCCGGGCAGCCCTGGCGGGTGCAGCTGCACACGGATTCGCAATATGTGCAGAAAGGAATCAGTGAATGGATTCATGGCTGGAAAAAGCGCGGCTGGCGAACTGCCGACAAGAAGCCGGTCAAGAATGAGGCCCTATGGAAGGAGCTCGATCAATTGTCCGAACGCTATCAAGTCGAGTGGTTCTGGGTAAGGGGGCACAATGGGCATGATGGCAACGAACGAGCTGACCGGCTGGCCAATCGTGGCGTGGAATCGGTTCTGGCCGAAGCGGGGAGCTGCGCCGGGTAAACCGGCAGGACGCAGTGATGAAGCTGATCTCGTCCCGGACGGGGTGCAATCTATGCGCCATGGTTCCGGGTAATCGCTATTCTCGGACAGCCTTACATGGACGCCCACTTTTTTGCAAAGCCTTCAATCTATGATTTCAAGAAGGTAAAGATTGCAGCCATACATCCGGACTTTAAGTAAGGTAAATCACCTTTGTCCCTGATGGAATTTGCTGAGTAGCACCTTATCACCTAGACGTGCTTTATGCACTGAGGCTGTTTCAGGTTCAACTACTCACGGTCTGACCAAACTCGCCATCATGTCATGATTGCCTGTGCAATTGGTGGTAATCTTCTTCTTTAAACTCGCTTTAATGCAACATAACCAATAAGCTTCTATTCATCCATCATGATCAATGAGTTGCAGCAGTTACTACCGTAGCATGATCGGGATGAAATGTCGCTTTTTTGGTGAGCAATGCCCATATGATACGGGCGTTCTTATTTGCCAAGGCAACAGCAGCAATGTTCTTATTGCGCCGCGCTATCAGCTTGTACAGCCAACTTCCTGACCCAGTCTTCTTCTCGGCAAAGCGGATGACTGCTCGCACTCCGTGGATCAGCAAAGTGCGAAGATAAGTATCGCCGCGTTTGCTGATACCAAGTAATGTTTGCTTACCACCGCTGGAATGTTGCTTGGGCACCAATCCTAGCCATGCCGCTAATTGTCTGCTGTTCTTAAACTCCGTCGCATTTCCCACGGTTGCCACAATTGCACTCGCCGTGATCGGGCCAACACCAGGAATGGCTTCCAATCTTTGGCTGGCTTCGTTCTCCTTGTGCCAAAGATTGATTTGCAACTCTAATTCGTTCACTTGCCGATCCAGTTCCTTCAGGTGGTCATTCAATCTTTCCAGCAATCGGCGCATTGTTCCTGGCAAATCATTTTCGGCATCTTCCAGAATGTCAGGTATGCGTTTGCCAATCGATTGGATGCCCTGAGGAATAACGATACCAAACTCAGAAAGTAGGCCACGTATCTGATTTGCCTGGGCGGTTCTTGCCTTAACGAACCCCTGTCGGGCGCGATGCACTGATAGAATGGCCTGTTGCTCAACATTCTTGATCGGGACAAAGCGCATATTGGGCCGAGTAACTGCTTCACAAATCGCTTCTGCATCGGCCATATCATGCTTGTTAGTCTTTACATAAGGTTTGACAAACTGTGGAGACATCAGCTTGACAGTATGCCCAAAGCTACCCAGCTTCCTCGCCCAGTGATGGGAACTACCGCACGCTTCTAAACCAATCAAGCAAGGCTCCAGATTAGCAAAGAACTCCGCCATCTTACTGCGGCGTAACTGCTTACGCAGCACAGTCTTGCCATGCTTATCCACACCGTGGATCTGAAACACCTCTTTTGCCAAATCAATACCTATTGTTGTAATCTTCATGTCGGACGCTCCTATCTAGTTGAGTGGTTATTGCACCACTACTTTGGCACTTTGATGCCGTTTTGGGTAGTGGGCGTCCATTCCATTACCTAGGGACTCTACTATGCGACAGATATTTCTTGATACCGAGACCACCGGTCTCGAACCGGCGCTGGGCCACCGCATCGTTGAAATTGCGGCGGTTGAAATGTACAACCGGCGCCTGACTGGCCGTCATTTTCACCACTATCTCAATCCGGGGCGGGACAGCGATGAAGGTGCGCTCCAGGTCCATGGCCTGACCCGGGCGTTTCTGAGCGATAAACCCAAGTTCCAGGGTATCTGTGAGACGTTCCTGGCATTTATTGGTGATGCCGAAATCCTCATTCACAACGCACCATTCGACGTGGGCTTTATCGATCATGAACTCAATCTGATCAATTTTCAGCCACTGTCGCATTACTGTGCCGAAGTGAGCGATACGCTGGTGTTGGCCAAGGAGTTGCATCCGGGCAAGCGTAACAATCTGGATGCATTGTGCGAGCGCTATCAAATCGATAATGCCAGGCGAACCCTACACGGAGCCTTGCTCGACGCCGAATTGCTAGCTGAAGTCTATCTGGCCATGACGCGGGGGCAGGAAAGCCTGCTGTTGGAGCTGGATGCATCGCCGCAGTCGGCTGCCGATATGGCGATTGATCTGCAGAAACTGACGCTGGTCGTGCCGCCCGCGAGCGACCAGGAGCTCGAGTCGCATCAGCAACTGCTTGAACGCATCAAAAGCGAAAGCCGTGACAATTGCTTATGGGCGCACAGCGACCCGGCGGGCACCGGGCGGGAGTGAAAGCACGGCGCGCTTTGAGGTTTATGTGCCTGCCTTGAACCGCATGGCCTGAGTAGCCAGGGTCTTGCCCAGGTCCCAGACTGCAATGGGGCCACGGTGCGCATCCGTCACGACGTTTCTGACCGCGCCCACCAGCCATTCAATATCCGATTCCGTCAGAATCAGCGGCGGAATGAACTTGACGATATTCATCCCATGACCCGCCACTTGCGACAGAATCCGGTGCCGCCTGAATAGCGGTACCGTGATCATTTGCGAGAATAGCCCCTTGTTGGCAGCTTCCAGCATTTTCCAGGACAGCCGCAACGACAGGCTTTTGGGTTCGGTGAATTCGAGCGCGATCATCATGCCCAGACCGCGTACTTCGCTGAGGCATTCGTATTCATCAACCATGGGCTGCAGCCGATCGAGAATGGTTTTGCCGGCCTGGGCCGCGTGTTCGATCAGATTTCCGGACTCCATCACCTCGAGCGTCGCCAAGCCTGCCGCCATGGCCAGATTGTTTTTGCCGAAAGTGCTGCCGTGCACCACAGCGCGATCCATGCGATTGAAAACCTTGTCAAAAATCCATTCCTTGCAGACCAGTGCGCCAACCGGGACAAACCCGCCCGAAAGAGCCTTGGCCATGCAGAGAATGTCGGGCTCGACCGACCAGTGCTCGACTGCCCACCACTTGCCGGTGCGTCCAAGTCCGGTCTGTACCTCATCGGCAATGAACAGCGCACCATATTTGCGAGCCAACGCGGCCGCGCCCGGCAGATAATCATCATCCGGTATCCAGACGCCATGTCCCTGGATTGGTTCGGTAATGAATGCCGCCACATCGTTTTGCGCCAGCGCTGCTTCCAGAGCGGCCAGGTCGTTGAAGGGAATCTCGATGAAATCTGGTACCAGCGGCCCGAAACCCTTCTTGTAGTGATCATCCCCGGTGGCGGACAGCGAACCGAGGCTCAGGCCGTGATAGCAGCCCCGGCAGAAAATGATTTTCGATTTGCCGGTCGCATAACGGCTGAATTTGATGGCAGCCTCGATTGTTTCCGTTCCCGAATTGGCGAAAAATACCCGATTCAAGCCAGGCGGCGCCAGTTTTACTAGCTTTTCTGCCAGCACCCCGGCCAGCAACGATACATCCAGTTGCACCAGATTGGGCGCTTCCGCCTCCAATACATCCTTGAGCGCCTCCACAATTTCCGGGTGATTCCGTCCCAACGCAAATACACCGAAACCACTCAGCAGATCCAGATAGCGGTTATCCTTGTCATCATATAAATAGGCGCCCTCGGCTCTGACATAATGGCGGTCAAAACCGATGGTTTTAAGCACCCTGACCATCTGGCTGTTGAGATAACGGTCATGCAACGAAAAATTTTCCTTGCCGCGTTGTTGCAAGAGTTCTTGAATTTTCATGAGAGCAGGCTCCTGGGATGAGGCTTAATACACCGGTATAGCGGATACAAAAATCAAGCAGCATTCTACCTTAAACCAGCCATCGCCGGTTGGGCGGGTCGATGGGCCAGGTTTGTCGGTGGCTGTACGCACATCGCGTGATTTGGGGTAAAGTAGCGGAAAGTCAATGCCACATCCGTACTTGAACAACGTCTAATTTAATCCACTCTGATCAGGAGCGAGACGATGAAAAAATACCTGTTGATCACCCTGTCCATAATTGTCGTTTCGTGGGCAAATTTAGTGGCGGCGGCAGAAGACATCGCCCCCCGGCATATCATGGGCGCAACCACCATCAATACCGACACTGCCAGGCTGCTGCTGGCGCGCGGTTATGTCTTTGTCGATGTCCGTAAACCGGAAGACTACCACAGCGCACATATTCCGGGCGCGCAGCACTTGTCTGTCAACAGCGAGGATTTCACCGCCAGCAATTTGCAGGCCATCATCAGCAAACATGAGGCCCTCGTTTTCTACTGCAATGGCGCCCATTGCCTGGGCAGTTCCAAGGCCAGCCAGAAAGCGGTCGAGTGGGGCTGGCGGCACATCTTTTATTACCGGGACGGCATCCAGGGCTGGAAGGCGGCAGGGTTGGCCGTTGAATAGCGGGCAAGTATCCAGGCTGATTGTAATGCTGCTTCAGGCATGTACAGGGTGAGTGCTGATCCATTTGCTCCGATGCCAAGCGTGGTGATAAAGGCCGGCTGTACAGGTTTGTCTGCGGCATCGGAGCGATGGACGCGTGCTACTGAAGCGATAGCCTGACGCTGACACCGGCATGGTCGGATACTATGGGTTCGAGCGGTCTGGGTGGGCTGGCATTGGGATTGAAGATGACCTCACCCTGTTCCACACCGAAGCCCTTTGTGAAAACATAGTCGATACGTCTTGGCGTGCTGTCGAAGAACTCCGGGAAAGGCCCACTCTGGTCCAAGAAGGATACACCAGTCGTGCAGTGCTCATCCGGTTCCCATGCCTGATAGAGATCGGGATGATCTGGTAAGGGTGCAAACGGATCCGTGGTTCGGACGCAAAGCGCCTGCAGCGGAATGCCTTTATCCATTTGAGATTGGGCGTAGGCATCGATAAAACCCGCGCCGGTCACGCTGTCATAGAGCGGCTTCTCGTTACCAAATTGGCCCGGCTCGCCACCTCTGAAATTGTCGATGTTGAAATCCCCACCCAAAATATGCGGTTTCTCGCCAAAGAAGGAGAAGACACGTTCCACAGCCGTGACAAATTTCAACAGGCTCGCCAGCTGGTGCTGACGTTGATCGACGCTACAGCCACTGGCACTGATACTGACACCCTCGTAAACAATACTGCTGCTGCCACCGGTGCACAGATGAGTATTGTAGACATTGATTCTGCGGTAATCCCGGGAGGCGCCAGGAATTTTCAGACGCACCATCATTACGTTCCGGGTGATGGGCATGGCCAGGCGCCCAACTTGCTCGATCTCGATTTGCTCGAATGTGGTGGGCAGTAGCTTGGAGGCACTGAAGTCAATTTCGCAGCGGCTCAGTATGGCATTACCGACGGTCAAAATGCCGGGAACACCGGTGCTTACTGCCGTGCGCTGATCGTAAAGCAACCCGCGTGCTTGCAGCTTGTCCTGCAGATCTTTCGGACTGCCGCCGGTCCCCATCAGCTTGCCGGCCGTGCCTTCCTGAAGCAGGAATATATCAATCGGCTCCCCGCTCTGCGCTTTGGCGTCAGCAAAATCGGCGAGGCGCTCCAGGCGCTCATCTCGCCGTGCGATCTCAAAGAATGCCAGGTTAATGGTGACCACATTGAGATGACCTCGATCCCAAACATCGGCACACTGCGCCTTTTCTGCCCATAACGAATGGGTATGGAATGAGAACGTAATCAGAATGGCCAGGCCCAAGATGGGTTTAGGCAAATCAAGTCGGAGTTTCATCAGGTTTCTCCTTTCTCCAGAATCACATCGCACAATATGCCGGAAGGAAGATCGGTATGCCACTTGAGTTCGGCTGACCGCAGTGATTATGTCGCTCTTCACTTCGCGTGCCGGTTGGCTTGCCGCGGTGTTCGCTTCGGGTTGTCCTGCCTGCTTAACCCACCCAGCGGGCGGCAACAAACAAAGTGATCAAAAATACTTGACTGATCAGCTCACATCATATAGCAATACACGCATGGCGATAGCCCGAAATATCCGAGCGCGTATTTTCTCGTGCAAGGGGCGTTGCGCATTTTGCTGGAGAAAGCGTGAGGCACCGAAAGCATGCATGCAGCCGGCAGTTGATCATTTGCCATGGCGCAAATGTATTATCAGTCTCTTCACCATCAATTCCCATGACAGCCACCGAATCATCCACGCTATTCACACAGACCTGGTCATTGTATGACCTGATCACGGAACATAATTACATGTTCCACCAAGAGATTTATCAGGATGTGGGTAGACTCCTAGGGCTGCGCCAGGACCACGGGCGATACCGCCTGCTGGATTTGGGTTGTGGCAATGCCCGCTATCTTGCCTCCTGCCTGAAACAATTTCCCCCTGCCTCGTATCAGGGGATTGATTTATCCGAAGCCGCGCTGGCCGAGGCCAGCCGCTATCTGGCTGCATGCAAGACTGCCGTGGCGTTGACCCAGGGCGATCTGCTGGACGCAATCGAGGTGGCCGATAAAACCTGGGATGTGATTTTTACCGGTTTTGCCGTGCATCATCTCATGCCACAGGAAAAAGCGCGGTTTTTCGAGGCGGCCGCACGCTGCCTGTCAGAAAATGGCTGGCTAATAATGGTGGATGTCGTGCGGGAAGAACAGCAAAGCAGGGAAAATTATCTGCGGGATTACTTGCGATCGATGCGTGAGAACTGGATCGAGATACCGGCAGGCCAGCTGGAAGAAGCCTGCACACATGTCCATGCGCATGACTACCCTGAAACCCTGACCACCCTGCAGGCCATGGCAAGTGCGGTCGGCCTGACCGCCAGCCGCATGATCAGTCACTACGGGCCGCACTATGCACTTCTGTTCGCACGCTCCGAAATGACAGCAGCCATCGTGAGCCAGGGGCTATGAATCGATTGTCGCGGCTGCTTGTCAACCCGAGCTAGATTGCTGCGTCCCCAAACCGTTATCCGTAGTTTGCATGCTCTCCTGGCACGGATTAAGAGCAAGGGTGTGCTTGCGCACCATAAAATCCGATGGGCATTGTCTGTCCAAGCTGTGCCTGGAAATGGTCAGAGTGCAATCTTGTCCGGCGATAGTCGCAAGCCATATTTTGTAAAGGGTTTATCGCCAAATGTCGCAATTTGATAGAAGCTTGCTTCCAGAGGCAATTCCTTTTCTAGCCTATGGTTGATTTTGGCCTTTTTTTCCTCTAGGTACTGTCTGTCAAATCCGTTGCTCAGCACTTGCCTGACTCTGTCCAGGGATCCAGACATGGGGCCGACAACTTCGGTATAGACCGTCAGAAATTCTTGCGGATCGGCTTCCTGCCAATGAATGGCGCCTTGACCGGATGCCGCGACATGCCTGCGTGCGAGCCAGAGATAGAAAGCCAGCAGCAAGGGAGGAAGCTTGAATGATTTTCCGCCGCAACAAACCGATTGATTGGGTAAATCGAACGAAAGCGAAACAAAATGAAGATTGGACTGCACTTCTTCAACAGTTTCATGAAAAGATATTTGTCTCTCCTGCAACTTGCTCGGCATGCCGTTACGCAGCCTGACAAAAGGAATATCGGCCAGCATGATGCGCGCGGCCGTGGTATGCACGGGTTTGTTGTTATGACGCGAATACAGCACTTTTCCCTGGAGAGGTGGAAAATAAAAATCGGGCAGGGATTCGAAAGGATCGTTAACCAGTACATGGGATAGACGATCCTGGGATCTGCCAAACAAGGAAAGCGCGTAGCCGGCAAAAAATCCCATGCTCTTTCGTCCGCCTGCGATGGAGACATGTACCATGGAAGACGCATCACTGCAGAAATTGCGCACAAAATGCATGATGAAATCGGCCGCACGCAAGTTATCCTCCGGTGTGCGGATATCTGAGAGCGGCCTGCCCGCAGCGTCCTCGATAATATGCAGATTCTCGGGCGTAAAATGTATGCCCTGTAAACCGTAATCCTTGCACAATGCAAAGAAAAAACCGGTAGCGGGATCGAGCAGGGAAAGTCGCGCGCGTTCCACGCCTTCCCCGGTGGAGATGACGTGAATCTCGGTCGGGATGAATTTTTCCTGCGCCTGGACCGCAAGCGCATACAGCGTTTCAGTGACCACCTGGGGTGTCAGGCCAGTTACGATCAGAAGAATGCGGCGCGGGTAATGTACTGGTGTTGCCATCATTTTAACCATGTTTTCAATGCACCTTTCAGATCCCGGAGCTGCGCGCCCGAGAGAATATCGAGATTCATTTGACGCGCTCTTTTTTTATCGCTTTCGCTCAGACTGCCGCGGAAATCGACCAGCATCGCCTTGGTGCGCAATCCACCCATTCTGCGCAGGGCATCCAGCTTGTAAATGGCATCTGTGCCACTGCTGTCGCCGGTTCTGCCATCGGCGGCCAGATTGGCGGATTTGCATTCGATAATATGCAGGGTATTTTTTACCAGGCAGGCAATATCGAGTTCATTGCGGGTGCTACCATTGGGCGCGCATACGTCAATGTTCATTCCCCAGTCGACGATGTCAGCGGCGGGGGCGATGCTGGCGATCGATTGAGCGAATAGATATTCCAGCCACCCTCCATTCACGAATCGCCGCGCAGCATCATCAGGAAACACGAGCCTGTTCTTTTCCAATGAGAGCATGTTTTCTTCCTTGAACATCGAAATCAGACTGTCAAATGCCTTGCTATCCTGGTCATATCTATCCAGTGCAGGTGTGACGAAAGTGCCGGTCCGGCTGCCTTCTTCAGCCTGACTGGCCAGCCAGTTCAGCTTGCCCAATGCCCTGCCAAGCCGTTCACTTTCATAGGCAAGGCGGTCAACGAGATCGCGGATATTCCCCTTGATATCGGGTTTGCATAATTGTGAAACGGTGTAACCATGCGCTTCAAGATAGTGCTTGAGCTTGATCTTGCTCGACAATATAAAGCCCGCCCCCCGTTTATCGAGACGAATCACTTCATCATTCTCGATATTGACGTAAAAAACCGGTTTCTTTTCTTCGTGAAAAACATCTTGTGCGGCCATTGCCATGACCTTGGTGCCGCCGGTCACATTCAAGGCGGCTTCATTGGTTTGGTTACCGAGCCATTCAGCAAAATTATCCCAGCACTCGAAGTAGTCATATGGATTCTGGATATCCAGTTTTTCCACCTTCACCCCTTGTTCTTTGAGTACGCTTTCCAGCCAGCGTGCCTTTTCCTGCATATCGGTACTGACAGCCAGTGTGATACTGGCGGGCCGAAAAGCCGGGTCGAGCGCGGGCGTGAGATTGGGTGCCGCTTGTGCGGAGACCAAGCAGAGATGACTATCGAATTTCATATTTTCTCCAATAATATTGTTGTGATGCATATGGAAAGGCACTCTCAGGCGATCACAGATTGTTTTGCCCGGCTGGCAACCCGCTCCAGTGTATGCCGGCAGGTAAAGTCGCTTTGCCGATGCGTTCCTGGAGGCCACGGGCGGGCAGAGGATAGCAGCGCAGGTCATCCTGCCGCGGGTCGATCAGTGCGCTGATCTCTTGCATGCAGCGCTGCTTGTCGGCTGCGCTGCCTGTGAGCAGGAATACACTCAGTTCCAGCGGGATGGCATGGCGGCGCACAGCGCGGTGAACCCGCTGCAAGCGAATGGAATCGGTGATGTCGTAGCCAATGACCCAGTACAGCATGCTCAGATATCTCCGTTGTCGCGGGTTATGCCGGATGGCGCGGGCGTCAGCCTCTCCGTCAGTTTGGTGATATGCGCTGTCAGTATTTTTCGGAGGCGTTCCGCCTGGCGTTCCCATTCGGCATAGAATGCCGCACGCCCATTTTTGCCCATAAAACACCCTTTCTCGGAGGTCGTAAAAAACTCCGGCTTTAATATTTCCTTGCGGAAGAGTTGCAATGCAAAGCTATCCACCTCGATCCTGATGGGCTCCACAAGGTCGCAGGCCAATGACTCGCGGCCAAAATCAAGCTGGTGATAAAAACCGATAAAAGGATCGAGTCCCGCGCCATGGAGTGCCAGGACAGCTTCTGTGTGCAGCAAGGTATAGCCCAGCGAGAGCACTGCATTCAGTGGATCGCGGGGTGGCCGGCGGTTGCGCTGGCTGAAATTCAACCGGGGTGCGGCGATGGCGGCAATTCCCTTGAAATGTGCAGCCGATGCGGCACCTTCAATGCCTCTCAGGGCTGCAATGGTGGGCATTTGCGCAATGCGTGGCAAAATCTGGTCCAGCGTGCGTAAAACCAGTGTCAGCTCGTACCGGTGCGCGAGCGCGATTTCCCGCAGGCCCTGCGCGTAATCGCGCTGAGCGCTGACCTTGTCGAACACCAGCGAGCGCGAGAAGGCCAGACAAAATGCCGCATCGTCCGATAATCGATACTGCGCCACACGCCTGGCTGCATCATTGTGCGGCCTGGCCAGCAGCATGGTAGGTTCCGCCTTGCGCCCGGATAAAATGATGACCCCAATCCCGCGTTCGCCCAGCTTGCCCAGCACACTGGTCTGCAAGCGCACATCTCCCCTCAGAAATACCCGGGAAAGCGGTGCAATGGGTACAGTTCCGGTCCGGGTGCCCTGTTCGCGAAAAACCAGCGCATCGCCATCAAGTTCGAGTTCGACACCGCGTCTGTCAACATAAAGGCTGGTCATGGGGATCTCCTATATCACAATAAATGGTGCGTTTACCGCCATGGTCTCTGCGATACCAAAGCAGTCTGGCTTCATGCGCGGATCGAGCTGAAAGATATGTACGCGGTCTTCTGTCTCATCGATTAATTCAGCCAGATGCGCCCTCACGGCCTGTAATTCCTGCCGAGTCAGCCAGCATTCATAAAATGATTTCTGACCACCGGTTTTATAACCGAGCAGGAACCGATGCACCTTTCTTAGCCGGCGCGGGCAGCATATGTCATAACAAATCAAATACACCGTACGTGCACTCATGGGCGATATGCTCGAATGAATTGACCGGGTTTCTGCTACAGCAGCAGAATCTTATTGCTTGCGGTTTTTCCGGCAAGTTTGCCAATAGCCTGGTATGTTGCCTGCCACAGGATCATTTAGGAGGCTGTCCGAAAATAGACTGATCTACTGTGGACGAACCTGCCAGGCTGGATTTTTCGATCCTTTTCGTTGAATAGAACAACTATTCGCCTCAAATGATCTAAAAATCCCGCTCAGCCAGCTTCGCCCTCGCTACGATCGCTATTCTCGGACAGCCTCCTAGCCGCTTCTTGCAAGCCAAGACACTGCTTCATACGGCTCTTTGCGGGCAGCCTTGATGATATCGAACATTCAGAAGGCAGCCCGGTATCAGCTCCGGGGCATGATCCGGCCCGTGATACTACTCGTCATCAGAGTCGAACCCGAAGATGAAACCATAAACACCCACAACAACAATCAATACTAGAAGCAACATAAAATTTTCTCCGTAAATTTGGCTGCAATAGCTGTAGTCGGACCTTCAAACCATTCTGACCAGGATGCGTGCTTTAGCGATTTCGGTTTGTTCAGCTATTGCGTTATGAACCTGTTGCGCGGAAGAAAGCCGGGTTGCTGTCCGCCCTTTCGTTCCTCTCCCATTTTTCAATCAGTCCAGTCATGCAATAAGTAAGCAGCGCAATTGCTTCTGTGTTGCTCTCGCGTGGCTGGGTGCTGTCTGCCTGCATGGAAAGGAAGTATAGAGAAACGCTGGCGCTATCTGTTGACTGGCAAGCTTGTCAATTTTGCCGGGTGTGCGCTCTCATCGGATAGCCGTCCGGCCGTTTTTTTTGCCAGGAAATGCCTTGATAATCAATGGTAAATCAGGGCGAGGCAAATGCAGGCCGTCACTATCATCACTGGCAAGCGGATAAAAATCAGATACAGACACAGCATGCCTGCTCCAAGAAATTACAAGAGAAATATTGGTTTTGACTGCCAGGACCAGATCAGCAGTTACCGAAATATGGCGCGCCAACCAAAATAAATTCTGCCCAATACTATAATTATCAAGATAACAGTAGTCACGCGCATCACGAGCCACAGAAAGAAGAGCCATTTAATGGCTGTCAATACGGGATCCCTTTGCTGTTTTTTTCTCATAGTTTGAAAAATGGAAATAAAAGCGACCGGTTTTGAGATCCCAATCCCTTCTGGGCAGGATGGGGGGTAACAGTCAGACAGCCGTCTTTGCGAGGCAACCCATTTGGTTGGCGCCATGGGCCTGTCTGCAGAGTAGGGGAGTATAGAGAAATACTGGCGCAGTCTGCTGGCTGACAAGCTTGCCAATTGCCGGCTATCCGTTCTTGGATAACCGCCCATTTCTAAGGGCTCGTTATTAATGAGCCCTTAGTCAGAGCAATACCGTCATCAATGGCTCTGACCGATTCTGATGACGGAATTTTGGTCCCTTTTAAATCAGGGCAGTAGTTCAACGCTAGCACGATCGCATTAGCATCATTATTGGCATTGTCTCAATCCCTTTTAAATCAGGGCAGTAGTTCAACAAATACGCTACGCCAGGTAGCTGCGCCATTGATGTCTCAATCCCTTTTAAATCAGGGCAGTAGTTCAACCGATCAAGCATGATGACATCGACGCGCTTAATGAAGTCTCAATCCCTTTTAAATCAGGGCAGTAGTTCAACCATAGCCGACCGATTAATGCGCCACAAAATATAAGTCTCAATCCCTTTTAAATCAGGGCAGTAGTTCAACCATACTACGAATGCGACTTCAAGCCGCTGACGAGTCTCAATCCCTTTTAAATCAGGGCAGTAGTTCAACGTTATGTGGAGATGGGGCAGGCGTATTATTTGTCTCAATCCCTTTTAAATCAGGGCAGTAGTTCAACACAACCCAATTAAGATAAAAAACAAAAGGAAAAAGTCTCAATCCCTTTTAAATCAGGGCAGTAGTTCAACCGCATGTCTTGTAGGAATAAGATCAGATGAAAGTCTCAATCCCTTTTAAATCAGGGCAGTAGTTCAACGACCAGGTGGCTTGATATGAACACGAGAGAGGAGGTCTCAATCCCTTTTAAATCAGGGCAGTAGTTCAACCAGAGTGAGTGTTCAGTTAAGCGAGGAAGATGAGTCTCAATCCCTTTTAAATCAGGGCAGTAGTTCAACAAAGGCTGGAAGAGGCAATACAACGACACGGTGTCTCAATCCCTTTTAAATCAGGGCAGTAGTTCAACTCCACGGCTCGCGATATAACAATTGGTGCTGCAAGTCTCAATCCCTTTTAAATCAGGGCAGTAGTTCAACTAAGGATATGTGAACATGCTCTGGAGTTGCTTCGTCTCAATCCCTTTTAAATCAGGGCAGTAGTTCAACAGGCGTACTGATGAGGCTTTTAAAATAAAACGAGGTCTCAATCCCTTTTAAATCAGGGCAGTAGTTCAACAATTTATTAAGGAAATAAAAACATGAAAAAACTAGTCTCAATCCCTTTTAAATCAGGGCAGTAGTTCAACGCACTATATCGCTCGTTAGCGCGTTTTGTTGATGTCTCAATCCCTTTTAAATCAGGGCAGTAGTTCAACTCTCATTAATCTCTTTAACGAACTCATTTTCGTCTCAATCCCTTTTAAATCAGGGCAGTAGTTCAACGGTTCGTGTCGGCAGTAGGCCACGCCGATACAGGTCTCAATCCCTTTTAAATCAGGGCAGTAGTTCAACGGAGTTGTTTGAAAAAGAATATGAAATTCTGCGTCTCAATCCCTTTTAAATCAGGGCAGTAGTTCAACAAAACCTTAACGAGATGTTCGAAGAAGGGATACTGTCTCAATCCCTTTTAAATCAGGGCAGTAGTTCAACCATGATAGGATATCTAGAAGACTGTGTAGATGGTCTCAATCCCTTTTAAATCAGGGCAGTAGTTCAACTCATCGTGGCAATTTTATCCTTGCTAATCAGTTTGTTGCAATGGGCGTTCGTTGAAATGGCTGCTTGAAGCATAGTTATGTTTCGCTATTTGCCAGAATGCGATATTTACCAAGACCAAAACAGGCTTCCTTGCCGACATGCAGCCATGCTCCGAGATGCAGCGCTTCCTGAAATGGTACCAGATTACCGCTTAATTGCCAGGCGCCCACGCAGCCACCCAACCGCATGATGCGCTGCTGGCGCGAAGAATGCCGTGTCCAGTCGCGCCAGCTCATCTGGTGTTGGCCGCTAATCTGGCTGGTTGCCGTTGCCATGGCGGTAAATTCTGCGGCATTATAGCGTGCTTTGCCGGCATGCATTTCAGCCAGCAGGCTGATGCGTCTGACTAACGCCATGAGCAGGATATGGGCGTTGAGTCTGGCAGGTGGCAGCGCGTGGCCATTTTGTTGCAGCCTGAGCGGTGTCACGAACTGCAGGGTAATTCGTGTGAGCGGTGCCTGTGGGGGCAGGGTAGTGTATTGCGGGTGCTCGATCAGGCTTTGGCCGGGCTGGTAAACCGGCATTTCGGTTTCCTGGCCGCTGTCTTGTTGAGAGAGAAGGTTTACGCCCAGCAGTTCCGCCGTGCCACGGCCCGCGCCAACGCCGCGCGCGAAAGCCCGCTGCCATGCCATGATGCAAAGCGGTAAATGTTGCTGGGCATGGCCGATCAGCGTGAAGCCAAAAGTCAGTATTTCTCCTGGTGCATAGTGCTTGATTCCCCATTCAGGCGGCTCAATGAGATAGGGAACCGGCACTGTGGCAATGTTTTTCAATGAAGCGGCTTCCGGTTTGGGAGGCTCGAAGACGGCGGGATAGGGGCAGTTTCGCTGCAGCAGGCATCCTTGGCAGTTCGGGGCACGGGTGACGCATGCCAGTTGCCTCAGCGCCCGGCCGAAGACGCCGCGCAGGGTCGAGCCGGCGAATTCCGGCAACCGCACTGGGCGAGTCACTTCGAATTCGAAACGGTAACGTGCGAGGGGGTAAGTGGTGAACATTTATGCCTGACCTCGCAGAGCTGCCAGTTTGAGCTTTTTGCGGAAGTCCTTGGCGTCGAGATTGATCAGTTTGCTCGCCCGTTCTTCGAGCATGGCAGCCAGTGCGTTTCTTTCCTCCGAACTCCAGTCCTGGCTGGCCAACGCCTGTTGCACCAGGGCCATGATATGGCCGCCGAAGAAATGATCGCTTACCGGTATTTTCTGGCCGATGACCAGGCGTTTGTCGATTGCATCGCGCAACTGCACGATCTGGCGCATATTTTCACTGAGCTTGGCGAGTTCCGCAGCTTTGGCCTGTGCGGCGGCTGCTTCTAGCCGGGCGGTTTGCTCGGCTTGCAGGCGTTTCTGCTCGGCAGCCTGTCTGGCCGCATCCCGTTGTTTTCGCGCCTGCTCGATTTGCTCAAGGCGATTCTGCTGCGCCTCGCGCAAAACCAGCGTATGGGGCCGGAGCCTGTCGCGCATGGCAATGGAAAGATACTGATAGGCATCCTGACAGGATTCGACCCATAGCCAGCCGAATGGCAGCAGGTTGTTGGCAGCATCCTTACGTTCGCTGGCGAAACGTTTCTCGGTGGTTTCCTTGCGGTAACTGGGTGGGGCACCTTTTTTACCCAGAATTTTAATATCGCGCACAACGTCGAGTGTGACGGATTCCGCGCCGGAATGCTTGCCGACACGCAGCAGAAAACCTTGCTGTTTTGCACGCAATTCGGCCAGTTCTTCACGGAGCAGGTCCTGGATTACCTGCCGCCAAGCTGGATCGAGCATTTTGGCTAAATGCGTGTGATCGAGTTCGGCTTCCAGCTGGGGCCAGTAGAAAGCGTTGCAGACATCGCAAAGGTGTTGCCATGTCAGGTTGCTTGCGCCATCTTTGTTGTCCGGACGAATGCGGATTTCTCCGCTGAAGGCGTCGCTCAACAAGCCCGGAATGGTCTCCAGGAAAACCTTCAGCTCGGGTGTGCCATGTTCGCTTGGCCGTTTTTTCTTGCTGACTGCATACAGAATATGGGTGGGCGCAGGATCCTCTTCATGATGGGCGTCCGCAACGTGCAGGTGGCGCAGCGGATCGTTCTCGAATTGGCCTGCACTGTAACCCAGCAGCCTCTGCTGAAGAGCCTGATTGTTTTCCTTGGCGTCTAGCAAGGGTCTGCCTTGATTGATCGCCTCCAGCCAGGCTGTCCGTATGCTGCCTTTGAGCGAACTGCCAGGCAGATAGGGGGACAGGTCAAGACTGCGGTATGAGGTGCGCGAGATCGGAAACAGGTTGTAGGTATGATTGCCGTCTGTATGGCTTTGCACGGGCCGGCCCGCTTTGGTTTCGTATTCCTGTGCGATATCGCTGGCGATGCCGACGATGTGATGGGCAAGTGGCGCGAAGCGATCCCGCCGCGACTTGAAGAAATACTGGATCGCGCCAATGGTTTGGTTCTCGCCCAGTTTGCGGCGTTCGTCGTCTTCCAGCAGATCGGCCAGCATGGTCATGTCCAGGTAGTGCAGCAGGTTGTCCTGGATCACGAAATTGGTGGGGACATAATCCTCATCACAGCCGATATGGATGGGTGAGAGAGGGGTCAGGGTGATCGGGCGGTAATCGGTATTTTGCATATTTATCAATCATCCATATGTATGTTGACTACGGGCGCATAGCCTTGCTGCACAGTGGCCGGTTCGCTGTTAGAAAGCTGCCCATTGCTGCCTAGGCCTTGTCCGATAAATAGCGTGCCGGCAGGCTTGTCCGCTGTAAAAACAGCGCCGGTGGCGGCCAGCAGTACGGGATTCTTGAAAGGATTGGCGGCCAGCGCATGGCGGTTGCCATGCCTGCCAAAGCGGGTGATGATGCGCCAATAACTGTTGTTCCCGTCAAACCCCAGGCCCTGGGGCGCGCAGGGTGCCAGGGTCCAGAAGCTGGGCGTTTGCTTTGCGGGGGCCATGACCTCGAAGCGATGCGGTGAAATTGCGCCAACGCCGAATTTTCCCAATCCACTGCTGGCGTCACGGCCATGACCATGCATGCCGATGGCCTCGAGCAGGATCCGCAATTTTTCGACAGCCAACCGGGATTCATCCAGTACCAGATACAGGTCGATGGCCTGGCCGCTTGCGAAAAAGGTCTGGCGTTGCGTATAGGGTGCAAACACATCGGCACCTGTCGTGCCTGTCAGACGATTCAGTGTGTTATGCGGTTGGATGGACTCGATGGGCGGCCGGTTTGCGTAGGCCTCCTTGTCTGACTGGGCTGCTTTCAACATGGTCTTGAGCGGTTTGCCTGTGGCCGTCAGCGGTATCCAGCGCTTGGCTTTGTTGGCTTTGCGTGTGGCAGCGTCGATTGGCCCGGTGGCGGAGCCGGCTGCCGGCTCGAATGACTGGGGCAGGGTCGGTTTGGGCAAATACCCTTCCGGCAGGCCATCGGAGACGACCAGCCAGGGGTGGCCGTCCGTATAGCCATCCAGCAGCCGCTGCAATTCAGTTTCTCCCCATTGTTCGCGCGCTGCCCAGCAGCACTGGCCGAACAGTGTGTCGCCTGCCAGCGGCGTGCCCAGGGCGGTATGCAACTGCAACCGGGCGCGATAAAGAGCAAGCGTCATGTCAGGCAGCTCCATGCATGTTGGAGAAGGGCTGGATCTGATCGAAGTGCATTTGTAATGAATCGTTCCCCGCCATTTGCATATTGAGGAATTTGATCTTGCCGTAACCGCGTGAGCCGGAACCGCCGAGACTGTCGAGCTCAAGCAGTTTGAGGCCAGTCAGAACCATATCCAGCAGGTCTTCGTCATCATGCACTTTCAGGCTTAGCCGGAAATCAAACTGCGCGCTTGCCACCACGCGCTCGGTCTGACGAATTGCGCCGTTGGCCGCCACACCCTTGATGCGGTCGATGCTGTTTTCCGTTTTGGCCTCGGTCGCCTTGGCATGCTCGCCCAGCTCGTCCTGCTGCCATTGGCTGTTCAAAGGGCAATCCCAGAATGCCAACCGGCTGGGTCCGATCTCATTCGCAATGGCCTCGGTTTCCCCGCCCGGGGCGCCGCCAAACAGTTTCAGCAAGTCACGCGCTTGAAGGGTCTCGTCCGGCTTCAAATCTTTCAAATGCTGAAACGAGAGCGGCTTGCCCTGCGCGACACCAACTAAACCCAGCTGCCATTCGAGCAGGCTGCGCATCTTGCCCTTGAGCGATGAGCCGGGAATGTAGGGCAGCCCGGAAACAGGATCCTTGATAACAGGGTTGTCGATGCCGCCGATGCGCATCTCGCTGTCGCCGCCGCCGATGTGCAGGCCAGTTTTGAGAATGATGGTGCCGGTAATTTGCTGGATTTGGGTCAATTGCATTTGTTTATCCTTTTCAATTGTGTTTAGCCGCGCAGGCCTTTAAGAAAACCGAGCACTGCCTCGAAATGCAGCTGGAAATGCTTGAGCGCCCTGGCGCTGGTGGTGGCTTTGATGCCTGCTCCGAACCAGTGTTCGAAATTGGCATCCACCAAATCTCTTCCTTTTGCGTAGGCGACTTTGGCATTCATCATGCGGATGAATGCCTCATGCTTTTTGAATGCATCCTCGTCGTCCTTGATGCGCTGTTGCCAGGTCACCAGCTCATCGTAAAAACGGCGGATTTGATTGGGCCGGTTGAATTTATCCTTGGTATTGGCCAGCTCTGCGGCGATTGCAGAGGCAGTGGCATCGAACAAATCGGCGGGCACCGGATCATGGGAAAGAGCGAGCTTGGCCGCTGCTTCGCGAATGGCTGGGCTGACTTTTTTGTGTGCGGGCTCTTCTTTTGGTGATTGGTATCCAGATTGTTTTATCATCAGTTGTTTCCCTTATCGAGTGATCATTTTATTGGATGAGGTGGGTTTGTCAGTTGCATGGCAAGCTTGCCGTTATTCGCGCCTGGTATAGAGCAGGATGGAGAGCGGCAGCCGGTAAGCGCCGCCATGTTCAGCCAGCGCCAGGGTGAATTCCTTGTTGATCGCTTCCTGCAGGGGCCTGCGTAGTGTGCTCGCATCTGCCTGGCCGCTGATTCTCAGCCGGTCGCCGATGAATCGGGTGGTGCGGTAAACAAGTTGCGAGCGCCATAGACTGTCTTCCGGGTTTCTGCCCAGTCTGGCCCGCTCGGCTTTGCCGGTCAGTTGCAGCAAGTCGTAGAGATAGCCGGTAGAAAGTTTGGCGCCATGCTGTTCTGCCTCAGCCAGCAGTTGTGCCAGTTTGCCGGCCCGTTCGGTCAGGAGTGTGTGCCATTCTTGCCAGCCCACAGTCTGGTCCCACAGCGTGATAGCATCCTTGAGCGGTATGCCTGCTTCGTTTTGGCGTGCCTTGGATTGCTCCAGTGCCCTTTCTGCAGACCGCGCCAAATGCCGGGCCGGCACTTTGGGTTGAGTCATGCTTATTCCCGCCGAGAAGGTGATGCCTGAGTTGGCGACGTAGCGCTTGAAGTGTTGTTGCATCTCCCCGGCCAGCGCAATGGTGGCGTGCCATGGGCCGATCAGAAAGAAATCATCTCCACCGGCAAAGACGGTATAGGTGTTGCAATAACGGCCGATGCCCTTGTCATCCTTGCCATGCTTGCAGAACCATGGCAGCCATAAGGTGAAGAACAGATGGATCTGGCGGGACAATGATGCCCATTTGGCGAAGGTGGGAGTTTCCAGGCCTTGCTCAAAAAGCGCGCCAAGATTGTCAATATCACCCTTGAGTGTGGCCAGCGCGATTTCGCCGCGCCATTGTCCGTTTTCCGCCAGCTGCCGGTCTTCGCAGGCCAGGTGATGCAGGGTTTTGATGGGATGCTCGGCATCGAAGTCTGCTTCGCTTTGCCAATGGCCATATTTGTCCGCAGTGGCTGCATCGATTTGATCGAAGATCGGTACATAGGTGTTGACGAACCGCCTTGCCAGACCATGAAAGACCTGGCCGTTTGCGTCGGGCCGGCGGAAATCCCAGCAGCGGATCAGTTTGCGTTCCCTGGCCAGTTGGCCATAGTGTCCGGATTCATCCGGGTCACGGACAAAGGCAATGTGCCACCCGAAATAATCCAGTGATAATGATTTCGATTTCAGGCTATCGGTATCGCGGCTGATCAGCACTCTGGCGCGTTGGGTGAGCGCTTTGCCGATTGCGATTTGATCTTCGGCCAGGGGGCTGATGGGGTAGCCGGGTAAATCCGATTCGGCAGGATAGCGGCCGTTGATTTTGCAAGCGCCCAGCTCGTTGTTGAATCGCTGCAGAAAATCGTCAAAGATTGCGGGGCTGTGCGCATCGCAAAGATTGAAGCGCCGGTGTTTGGCAACATCCAGTGCCTTGAACAGATTCTTGATCAGATCGTTGAAGCGCTTCTGCACGAAATGATTGCAACTGGCGGGTGTGGCCGCCAATCCGATGCCGATTTCGCCGTAGGTCTGCCGCAGGCACCAATCGTTAAATATGTGCTCGGCATGCTTGACTGCTGCGCGTGTTTGGGCGGTGTTGGGTGCGACAATCAGAAATTTGCCGGCTGCATTGATGATCTGGCTGGTGGGTGGCAGTGATAAATTGTCCAGCAGCGTGAGTGCGGCACATTCTGCCAGCAGGCTGACCTGGAATGAGCGGCCGCGTAACAGCTTGTGCGCATGTTTGTTGGTTTGGCCGCCTTCAGCGAAAATAAAATGCTGGATACCGAAAAAATCACCCTGGATGAGCAGGAATTTTTCCTCATCCCAGCCGTTTCTGAGGTCTGCGACGGTTTGCTTGTCTTGCTCGTGATGCCAGCGCCAGAGTGCAGCGGCGAGTGCGGCAGTGGTCTTGGAATGGTCGTACAGCGAGACTTCCGGTTTGACGCCAAAGGCTGTCGCCGCCGGAATCGCATGACAGACGGTCAGCCATAGCGCGTCGAAATGGTCGAGCCACAGCGGCAGATTGTCGCGGTGCGATCGGGGGATCTGCTTCAATCCTGCCAGCAGCGTATTCCATAGCTGGTGGTATTCCGCGCGGGCGGCCGCATTGTCAGTGGGTGTGCAGCCGATGCCTGGAAACAATGATTCGGGCGAGAGTGTTTTCAGCGGGTAGCGCCAGTTGAGTTCGCCTTCTGCGATCTCGCCTTTGCCGATTTGCTCGAACAGGGTCAGCAGGCGTGCGCGGTAATGATTGTCACGTTCCTTTTGATGGTTGTAGGTGCGGTCGAATTCATCGCGCTCAAAGCCGGAGGCGACGCGATCGGCGGTCGCCACGACCCATTGCAGGAAGGTGTCAGGCTTGTGATGTGCTGATGCGGCATTGACAACCGAGTCAGGCAGATTGGCATCCGTCTCGATCGATACAAATGGCGGGCATGTTCCTCTGAGGTCAGGAAAATGCCCGGTTGCTTCCAGTTCATCCCAGGCGATGCCGGTATAGGCGGCATGGACATGGCTATGGTAGCGGCCATTGTCCTGCCAGGGGCAATAGAGGTTTTTGTGCGCATCGAGTCGGCCGGCATGATCGATGTTGGCGCGTTCCGCAAGCTTGCCCAGGTCGTGCAAGTAGGCGCTCAGCGCTACGCGGCTGGTGGCATCGAGTAAAGTCATGTTCGCATCCTTGTTTGTTATTATGCTGAATGGTTTATCTGGTACTTTTCCTGATTCTATGGCGTTGTTGCCAGATGTCATGCGCAGAACAGGCTATCAAAACAAGCATTGTTTGCGGGGGGTAGAATAACCCAGGCTGGCGTGCGCGGGCTGCTTTGGCAAGCTTGCCGGAAGCGGTTGGCTGATTGGGTTGGCCGGTTTATGCATCCAATCAAAAATGATGCCGGCAATAAATGTTTGCAAACGGATGGCCTCCTAGCCATGCGGTTTGTCAAATGCCAGCAAGGTTTTTTGTTAGAATAAGCGTTTACAACAAACTAATTTTATGAGGTATTTGATGGCTGTTGAAAGAACGCTTTCCATTATCAAACCGGATGCCGTGGCCAAGAATGTCATCGGTCAGATTTATGCCCGTTTCGAGGCGGCGGGTCTCAAGATCGTCGCGGCGCGCATGACGCATTTATCGCGGCTCGATGCAGAAAATTTTTATGCGGTGCACCGGCAACGCCCTTTTTTCAATGATCTGGTTGAGTTCATGATCTCGGGGCCGGTAATGATCCAGGTGCTGGAAGGCGAGAATGCCATCGCCAAAAATCGCGAGCTGATGGGCGCGACTGATCCGCAGAAGGCGGATAAGGGTACGATCCGTGCTGATTTTGCCGAGAGCATCGATGCCAATGCTGTGCATGGTTCCGACGCACCGGAAACGGCAGCGGTCGAGATTGCCTGCTTTTTCCCCAGCCTGAATATTTATTCACGCTGAGTGTCTGCCGGCGCTGGCGTACGCGGCTTTTGCCGCTGGCATGAGCGGTTACGCCGGCTGTCTGTATCGATTGCGTATGGCTGCGGCACTTTGTGTGTCATGTATGGTCTTAACGGTTTTCCTTGGCCATCCCTATCCCGTGCGGCATGTGAAATGCCGGCAAGTTTTGAAAGTCTGGTTTAATGGTTAATTTGCTCGATTTTAATGAAACAGGACTCATCCGCTTTTGTCAGGAGGCGGGCGAGAAGCCTTATCGCGCAAAACAATTGCTGCGCTGGATGCATCAGTTCGGCCAATCGGAATTTGCGGAGATGAGTGATCTGGCCAAGGGGTTCCGGAGCAAGCTGGCAGCGCTCGCTATGATCCAGCCGCCAACAATCGTGAGCGATCATACCGCCAGCGACGGTACCCGTAAATGGCTGCTGTCGACCGGCGCGAGCAATGCGGTGGAAATGGTTTTCATCCCGGAGCCCAACCGCGGCACATTGTGTGTATCCAGCCAGGTGGGCTGTGCGCTGGCATGCAGCTTTTGCTCGACCGGGCGGCAGGGCTTCAATCGCAATTTGACTGCGGCGGAGATCATCGGCCAACTGTGGTGGGCAAACAAATTGCTCCGGGCAAATGGTGATGAGGCCGTTTCGACAGGAGAGCCTGCTTCGGCTTCCCGTGCCGTGACCAATGTTGTCATGATGGGGATGGGTGAACCACTTGCCAATTTCGACAACCTGGTGATCGCGCTCGATCTGATGCTGAGTGATTATGCCTATGGGCTGTCACGCCGGCGTGTCACGGTCAGCACCTCCGGCCTGGTGCCGGCCATCGATCGCTTGCGCGAGCGGTGCCCGGTTGCCTTGGCTATTTCGCTCCATGCACCGAACGATGCATTGCGCGATCATCTGGTGCCGATCAACAAGAAATACCCGATCCAGACATTGCTGGCCGCCTGTGAACGCTATTTGCCGGCTGCGCCCCGGGATTTTGTGACGTTCGAATATGTCATGCTGGATGGCGTCAATGACAGTGTCGAGCAGGCGCGTGAATTGGTGCGGCTGGTGAGAAACATCCCCTGCAAACTCAACCTGATCCCATTCAACGGTTTTACGGCCTCGGGTTACAGGCGATCGAAAACAGCGGCCATCAGCGTGTTCCGCGATGTGCTGATGCAGGCCGGTATTGTCACGACGGTGCGCAAAACCCGTGGGGATGACATCGATGCGGCCTGCGGCCAGCTGGCGGGCCAGGTGCAGGATAAGACCCGCCGCACGCGTGTGCGGGCTGCGATTGATACCGAGATCACGGGCTGAGGCACTGCGGGGGAGAAGGGCTGAATTAATTGCGCGCGCGGGTGAAAAAACGGTATGCTGGCCTCCTTGTCGGATGTGCGGTCTGGCTTGTCGTCGGTTGCGCGCATCCGCCGGCCCAGGATGAACGTTCGGCCGAGGCATTGAGGCAGAGCGCGCTGCAAAGCGCAACCATCCATACCGAGCTGGCTGGTCAATACTATCATCGTGGTCAGTATCGGGTCGCCATCGAGGAAGCGGAAACAGCGCTGCGGGCCAAACCGGATTATGCGCCGGCGCATAATATGCTGGGATTGATCTATATGGATCTGCAGGAGGATGAGCGGGCGGCGCGGCATTTTGAACAAGGGCTTGGCATGGCGCCGAATGATCCGGATATACATAACAATTTTGGCTGGTTCCTGTGTCAACGCCAACCCGATCAGATGGAACGGGCAGTGAATCATTTTATGGCGGCAATCCGGGATCCTTTGTATGAAAGGCCTGCGAGAACTTATGCCAATGCAGGGCTGTGTGTCCTGAAACAGAATGATTTCGAACAGGCGCAGGCTTTTTTTCAACAGGCCCTGGTTATTCGTCCTGCTGATGCCCTGGCGCAGCGCGGACTGATCGAATTGGACTTCGAGCGTGGCCGCTTGCAAACGGCCCGGTCCGGCATCATCCAGTATCTACAGACATATCCTGCTGCACCCGAGAGCCTGTGGCTGGCGATTCGTATCGCGCGGGCGGGGCAGGATGTTGACGCGGAGGCGAATTATGCTTTTCAATTACAACGACGCTTTCCTGATTCCAGGGAAGCCAAAGCATTGCGTGCAGGTAGGTTGAATCATGAATGATACTGACGGAAGAAATAAGTCTGAGACTGCGCAGCAGCCAGAGGATGTGCTGGGTGCCGCGCAACTGGAGCATACCAGGCAGCCTGAGAATCAGGCCGATGCATCCTTCGGGCAGACTGAGGCACATGCGTCTTTTTCCCAAGCTGCACCGGCTGGCCAGGCGGCAGATATCGAGACCACAAATGGCGTGGCGAATGTCGGGCGCATACTGCAGGAGGAGCGGACCCGGCGCGGTTTGAGCATTGGCGAGGTTGCCCGGCGCCTGCGGCTGACTGAACAGCAAGTCGAGGCCATTGAGGCAGAGGCGTTTGCGAAATTGCCATCCACGACTTTCCTGCGCGGGTATGTGCGTAATTACGCGAACCTGTTGCAACTTGATAATGTCAAACAATTGTTGGCAGCGTTGCCGCAGTTCACGCCTGCAAACAGTCATTCGAACGAGATTCTGGCACAGCGCTTCAAGTCGATCGAGCCGGTATTTAGCCGGCGCAATCGTAGCCGGCCCGGTTTGCTATACACTGCCGCGTTACTGGTGGCAGGTCTGCTGGCTTACGGGTTATATCAGAATGACAAGCCGGAGCAGGCACCATCATCCTTGCTGGACGGCTTTGATGCAACCGAGTTGATCAGGTCTGAAAGCGGAAATAGCCAGGCTGCGATCGATTTGAACTTGCCTATGGCGCCTTCTTCTCCGGCTGAGCATCCCGTCCGCCCACCCGTCGTGGCACAGCAGACACCAACTGTTACCGCTGCCTTGCCTGCCTTGCCACAATCTTCAACAGCGGATGCGAGTGCTGCCGGAGCGCCGGATGATGAAATGAAATCCCTGCATTTTGCTTTTTCGCGAGATTCCTGGGTCAAGGTCAAGGACAGTGACGGCAAGGTCATCCTTGAGAAAACGCATGCCCGTGGCACCGAGCGGATGATTACAGGGAAACCGCCGCTATATCTGGTGATTGGCAATGCGCATGGGGTCGCGCTTACCTATAACGGACGGACGGTCGATCTTGCGCCGTACACGCGCGGCAATGACGATGTCGCCCGCTTCTCGCTCGAATAAGTCTGAGCTATCGTCTGATTGAGCCTGGTATTTTTGAAATCTACATTACACAACATGTCATCTAACAATATTCCAAGTCCACGTAGAAAATGCGTGGGTGTCAAAGTGGGTTCGGTCACGATTGGGGGCGGTGCGCCTATTGTGGTGCAATCGATGACCAATACCGATACCGCCGATGAAATCGGCACCACCATGCAGGTGGCCCAGCTCGCGCGGGCGGGCTCTGAATTGGTTAGGATTACGGTCAATACTATGGAAGCCGCCCGGGCAGTTGCAGGCATTCGTGCCAGACTGGACGATATGGGCTGCCATGTGCCCCTGGTGGGGGACTTTCATTTCAACGGACACAAGCTGTTGACTGCTTATCCGGAATGCGCGCAGGCGCTCGCCAAGTATCGCATCAATCCCGGCAATGTAGGGCAGGGCAAGAAACGCGACGAGCAGTTCTCGACCTTGATCGAGACGGCCTGCAAATACGACAAGCCGGTCCGCATTGGTGTCAATTGGGGAAGCCTCGATCCGACCATGTTGGCGCGCATCATGGATGAGAATGCCCGTGCGACGTCACCGATGGATGCAGCCCAGGTGATGCGCAAGGCATTGATTACATCCGCCCTGGAAAGCGCGGCCAAGGCAGAAGAGCTGGGATTGGGCCGTGATCGCATCGTGTTGTCGTGCAAGGTCAGCGGTGTGCAGGATTTGATCGCGGTTTACAGTGAACTGGCGGCACAATGCGACTATGCATTGCATTTGGGTTTGACCGAGGCAGGCATGGGTTCGAAAGGCATCGTCGCGTCGACGGCTGCCCTGTCCGTGCTGTTGTTCAGAGGCATTGGCGATACCATACGCATCTCGCTGACACCCGAGCCCGGTGGCGATCGCAGCCGTGAAGTCATCGTGGGGCAGGAAATTCTGCAGACCATGGGCCTGCGGGCCTTTGTTCCGCTGGTTGCCGCCTGTCCAGGATGCGGGCGCACCACCAGCACTTATTTCCAGGAGCTGGCGGGAAGCATACAGGCCTATGTGCGTGAGCAAATGGTCGACTGGCGGGATCAATATGATGGCGTCGAGAATATGACGCTTGCGGTCATGGGGTGTGTCGTCAATGGGCCGGGCGAGAGCAAACACGCCAATATTGGCATCAGCCTGCCTGGTTCGGGCGAGAATCCTGTCGCACCGGTTTTTGTGGATGGACAGAAGACTGTCACCTTGAAGGGCGATAATATTGCTGGCGAATTCCGTGCGATTGTCGACGAATACGTGCGTACCAAATACCGGAAGAAAGTCGCCAATGTCTAATTCAATCCGGGCGGTACGCGGAATGAACGATATCCTGCCCGTTGAAACGGGGCTATGGGCTTTTTTCGAGGACACCATTCGTCAGTGGTTGAACGCCTATGGCTACCGCAATCTGCGCACGCCCATTGTCGAACAGACCGATTTGTTTGTGCGTTCGATCGGCGCGGTCACGGATATCGTCGAAAAAGAGATGTACACGTTTATCGATCATCTCAATGGGGAAAGCCTGACGCTGCGTCCGGAAGGCACCGCCTCCTGCGTGCGGGCGGTGATTGAACACAATCTGCTGTATGCAGGCCCGCAGCGGCTTTATTACAGCGGGCCGATGTTTCGTCACGAGCGTCCGCAGAAAGGCCGTTATCGTCAGTTCCATCAGGTTGGCGTGGAAGCGCTCGGCCTGGCGGGACCAGACATCGATGCGGAACATATCCTCATGTGCGCGCGCTTGTGGCGTCTGCTGGGTATTCCCGATGTCCGGCTTGAAATTAGCACGCTGGGCAGCGTCGAATCCCGCGCGATCTATCGCAGCCGCCTGATTAACTATCTCGAAAAGTTTATGGATGAACTGGATGAGGATGCCCGCCGGAGATTGCATAGCAATCCGCTGCGTATTCTCGACAGCAAAAATCCTGCCATGCGCGAGATTCTGGAAGGGGCGCCGCGCCTGCTGGATGATCTGGACGAAGATTCACTAAAGCATTTCGAATCATTGCAGCAGATTCTGCGTAATCAGGGTATCAGTTTCGAAATCAATCTGCGCCTGGTGAGGGGGTTAGATTACTATAATCGCACGGTTTTTGAATGGGTAACGGACAAGCTGGGCGCGCAGGGGACCATTTGCGCCGGTGGGCGTTATGACGGCCTGATCGCACAAATCGGCGGCAAGCCGGCGCCGGCGTGCGGGTTTGCGATGGGTGTCGAGCGCATACTGGCGCTGATGCTTGAGAACCAGGTGGAAGGTGTGCCGGTTGTTCCTGACGTTTATCTGGTGCATCAGGGTGAGATGGCAACCGAATTTGCCTGGAAAGTGGCGGAATCGTTGCGGGACCAGGGATTCAAAGTGATGCAGCATTGCGGTGGCGGCAGTTTCAAGGCACAAATGAAAAAAGCCGATGCCAGTGGTGCGCACTTTGCCGCCATCATCGGCGAAGAAGAAGCGCTGGCCGGTCAGATCAGTATCAAACCCTTGCGTGAAGCGGCGGAGCAGGTCAGGATCGATTTGACAGAAGCCGCTGCATTGCTGGGAAATGTTTAATTCAATCCTCGGAAAACAACAAAGATGTCAACCTACAATTTTGAAGAGCAAGAAAAGATTGACCGCCTGAAAGCCTGGTGGGCGGCGCATGGCGGCACTGTTCTGATGGTCGCGGCTGTTTTCGCGGCATCGGTCGCGGGCAGCCAGTTGTGGAATCACTATCAAAAACAACAGAAACAGCAGGCGGCCGATTTGTATGCGGTATTGCAGCAACAGCTCGAGAAGACTGGTGATGCGAATAAAATCAAGGATGCTGCTTTGCTGTTGATCGAGGGCTTCCCGGCAAGCGGTTATGCTCCCCGGGCAGCCTTGGTGGCCGCGCATGCCAGTGCGCAGGCTGGTGACCGGCAGGGCGCCAAAGACATGCTGCAATGGATACTCGATCATGGCGATGAGCCTGAAATACAGGATCTGGCCCGGTTGCGCCTGGCCGGTATCTGGCTGGACGAGCGGAAACCGGAGCAGGCATTGGCGCTTCTGAACGTTCGACATGGGACTTCTTTTACCGGCCTGTATGCCGATGTGCGGGGAGACGCGCTGGCCGCATCCAGAAAAATCAGTGAAGCGCGCGCGGCCTATCAACAGGCGCTCGATCACATGAGTGGACAAAGCGCTTATCAGAATGTTATTCAAATGAAAATGGATGCATTGCGAGACGATCAGCAGTGATTGGCAGAATTTCTTTACTGATACATAGTTTGACTTCACCAGTCAGCAGCTGGGCGGCACGTGCCAGGCTATTGTTGCTGCTGACCCAGTTGACCCTGTTGGGCGGGTGTGCATCCTTGAGTGACCTGGGTGGTGGCCATTTCACCGATCTTTTCAGTAGCGATGACGAAGTTGTCATCGACGAAGCTGAAATCGCCGCCCTGGAGGCGTTGCCCAAGCTTGAATCGTTGTGGCAAGCGAAACTGGGGGAAAGCAAGACCGCGGTCTTCGCGCCGGTATACGAAAACGGTGCGCTTTATGCCGCTGCGGAGAATGGCCGGCTGGTGAAACTTGATCCGGCAACTGGCCGCGAAATTTGGCGCATCGACACCGATCATAAATTGTCAGGGGGAGTGGGTATCGGTGACGGCATGATCTTGCTCGGTACTTACAAGGGTGAGGTACTCGCCTTTGATGAATCCGGCAATTCGCTGTGGCAGGCACGCGTCACCAGCGAGATTTTAAGTCCACCCCAGGCGGATAGCGGTATGGTCGTGGTGCGCACGGGCGATGGCCGGCTATTTGGGCTGAATGCGACCGACGGCAAGCGGGTGTGGATTTATCAAGGCGCGACCCCACCGTTGACAGTCCGGAGCTTTGCCGGTGTGCTGATATCGCGCGGGGCTATTTTCGCCGGTTTCCCGGGAGGAAAACTGATTGCCTTGAATCTGCTCAACGGCAATGTCGGTTGGGAAGTGACGGTTGCCGAACCCCATGGCGTGACCGAGCTGGAGCGCATGACGGATATCAGCAGTTTGCCAGTCATGGACCAGAATGAGGTCTGTGCGGTGGCCTATCATGGTAAAGTCGCCTGCTTTGAAATTACCACAGGCAATCAGATCTGGGCCAAGGATACTTCGAGCAATGCTGGCCTGATCATGGATGGCAACTATGTCTATATCAGTGAAGAACGCGGCGCCGTGATCGCCTACGATAAAAGCAGCGGCGTGCTGGCCTGGAAACGGGACAAATTGGGGAGCCGTAAACTTTCAGCCCCGATGATCGCCAGAGGGATGCGTCTGGTGATAGGGGATGATAGCGGGCATATCCTGTTGATCAATCGCCAGGATGGCTCGCTGGTTGCCCGATCACCCACGGACGACAGCGCTATCCAGGCACGTCCGGAATATTTGCCCGATGGTTTCGTGGTCCAAACACGTAAAGGCGGTTTGTACGCATTTGCGTTGTAGTCTCACGCTTGCTCCGGATCTATGTCAGGATCGTGCCGTGGTTATGATCGTTGGCCCTGAAGTGAAGTATTCACTAATTGATCTCTTGTTAAATCCCTCATCTTCCTTCCGATATTATTGGGTTCATCGAGCCGTGTTGTTGCTGCCTGTCACGAGACCCGTATGCCGGCCAGTGAGCGTTGCGCATCGGCTGGTTTGCCCGGGAAATCCAGGATGATTCCTTTCTCCTATTCTTTACACTGGCTTTTATCATGAAACCCACGCTGGTACTCGTTGGGCGTCCGAATGTCGGTAAATCGACGCTATTCAACCGTCTGACCCGCACACGTGATGCGATTGTGGCGGATATTCCGGGACTGACCCGTGATCGGCATTACGGACATGGAAAGATCGGTCTCAAACCCTATCTCGTCGTGGATACGGGTGGCTTCGAACCGGTAGTGAAGTCTGGCATATTACATGCCATGGCCAGGCAAACCCTGCAGGCGGTGGATGAAGCCGATGTGGTGTTATTTATCGTCGATGGCCGGAAAGGGTTGGCCCCGCATGACAAGATCATCGCTGAACAGTTGCGTAAAACCGGTCGAACAATCCTGCTGGTTGTCAACAAGACCGAAGGGATGCAAACGTCAATCATTACATCTGAATTTCATGAATTGGGGCTGGGTGATCCCTGTGCTGTCTCTGCCTTGCATGGCGACCATATTGCCGAGCTGATCGATCTGGCGCTGGAGGATTATCCCTATGAGGAGGATGCCGACGCCCAGCAGGCAAAACATCCCCGGATTGCGATTGTCGGGCGTCCAAACGTCGGGAAGTCGACGCTGATCAATTCCCTGCTTGGAGAAGAGCGCGTGATCGCCTTCGACCAGCCCGGCACCACCCGGGATAGTATCTATATCGATTTTGAATACGATCAGCGCAGCTATACGCTGATCGATACCGCTGGCTTGCGCCGGCGTGGCAAGGTGCTGGAGACGCTGGAAAAATTTTCTGTGGTCAAAACATTGCAGTCGATCGAGGAAGCCAATCTGGTCATACTGGTGCTCGATGCAAAAGAAGGTATTTCCGATCAGGATGCGCATATCGCCGGGTTTATTCTGGAGACCGGCCGCGCCCTAGTGGTTGCGATCAATAAATGGGATAGTCTGGATGATTATCAGCGCGATGTGATTAAACGCGAGTTCGCGCGCCGGCTCGCTTTCCTGGATTTCGCCAGCCTGCATTATATTTCCGCTCTGTATGGGCGTGGATTGAAGGCATTGATGCCATCGGTCGATGCAGCTTATGCGGCAGCGATGGCGCATATCCCCACGCCACGCCTGACGCGCGCCATGCTGGCTGCAGTGAACAAACAACCTCCCCCGCGTGGCGGCATATCGCGGCCGAAAATGCGTTATGCGCACCAGGGAGGATCGAATCCGCCGTTGATTATTGTGCATGGATCGATGCTCGAGCATGTGCCTGCGACTTACCGGCGCTATCTTGAAAACACCTTCCGCGAAGTCTTTGGGCTGAAAGGCACACCGCTGCGGGTGGAGTTCAGAACCGGACATAACCCTTATGCTGATAAGAAAGCACCGCCGCCTAGCGAGCAAGAGGCCCGGCGCGCGCATAGCCGCCGGCGCCGTAATCGTAAGAAATATGGGCGATGAAGTGCGAGCGGAACTGGCTTATGCCTGGATTGCTTTTCTGAGCGGCGCTACGAGATGGTGTGACGGACGAACAAAAAGGTAGGATTTGTACCCGGCTGCTTGCCGGACTTGCTTCGCCGATAGCAGCCTCGCCCGGTTGGGTGGGACCGCTATCGAAGCATCGAAGGTCGTATCGCAGGTGGCCGGGGGCCGGTCTGAATTTATTTGAGTGTAGCGATAAATTCAGAGACTGCTTTCATTTCTTGTACGCTCATGCGCGAAACGATGGATTGCATGGTATTGTTGGTGTCGTTTTGGCGGGTGCCCTGGCGGAACGCCTGCAACTGGGACAGGGTGTAAACTGCGTGCTGGCCAGCGAGTCTTGGGTAATGGGGCGGAATACCTTTCCCATCGGGAGAATGGCAGCTTGAGCAGGCCGGGATGGAATTTTCCAAGTTGCCGCCATTGTATAGCTGTTTGCCGAGTTTAATCAGGGATTCATCGCCTACCATGCCGGGCTGTGGTGCTTGCTGGGCATAATAGGCAGCCAGATTTTGCATGTCGTCTTGACTCAAGGGTGCCACCATGGAGGCCATGACGGGATTGTCCCGTTTGGCAGGTGCCCCTTCTTCTGATTTAAAATCCATCAATTGCTTGGCGGTATAGACGGCGTATTGCCCAGCAAGAATGGGATTGGACGGAATGATACTGTTGCCGTCAGCATTGTGGCAGCCCGCACAGACGCCCATTGCGATTTCCTTGCCTTTCTCGGCGTCGCCGTCTGTAGACGAGGAACCGGCAAGTGCAAGGCCGGAAAACATGAGTGTGATGACTACCGCAGCGTTTTCAATGAGTTTCATGATTTTATAGGGTTGAAATTTTTTATAAAAAAAACTGTAAAGAGCCCTGCATTCTAGCAAGGTTTGCGGGTCACAGTAAACGGCAATGGTGGCAGGATCGAAATCGACAGGATGAAAAAGTTTTTTGTTTTTTTATTGTTAGCCAATATCTCGGCTGCGCTTTACCTATATGTGGGCCCGGGTGACAAACCGACTGCACAGCCGTCTTTGCTGCATCCCGAGAAGATCGTCCTGTTGCCGGACAAGGTGGACTGTCTCAAATGGGGCCAGTTGTTCGATCCTGTCTTGCAACCGGCCAGAACCGCCATTGCGGAATTGCAATTCGGGCAGAGCCACTTGACCGAGGTGCCCGAAGGCAAGGCCGCAGTTTATTGGGTACATATCCCCGCACTGAAAACGGCGCAGGAGATCGCGCAGCAAATCGATGCGCTGAAGAAGCTGAGAGTGCCGCATTTGCTTATACAGGAAAATGGGGAGGGGCCATGGCATAATACGATTGCGCTGGCCACATTGCGCGATGAATCTGCTGCCGATGCCCTGGTCGACCAATTGCAAGACCAGGGACTGGTCCATGTAAAACAAAGCGCACACATGTTTCAGCAGTTTGTGTTCGTGATACGCGAGCCCAGCGCGCAGCTTGCCCGGCAGCTGCAGCCAATCGTGCAACGTTTTCCCGATACCGGCCTGGAAATTACTGAATGTGACCGCATCTAATGCAGTAATTATCTCTGAACTATTTTTATTCTTGTGGCGCATTGCTTGCACCATAGGACTGGCACGGGATTGTTCTGCGCTTCGGACAGCCTCCTAGAGGCTGTTAGAATACATGTCGGTTAGCCGGTCACCAATGCTGGTGCAGACTTTTTAGCAAGCTTGAATGTTTATCAAAATCACTGAATGAATCTGGAGTAGGCGTGGCAGTTCATATTAAAACCATCCAAGAAATAGAAACCATGCGTGTGGCCGGAAGGCTGGCGGCAGAAGTGCTGGACTATATTCAGCCCTATGTGGTACCAGGCGTCACGACCGCTGCGCTGGACGAACTTTGTTACAAATATATGGTGGATGTCCAGAAAACGATCCCGGCACCGCTCAATTATGCGCCGCCCGGTTACACTCCGTACCCAAAATCCATTTGTACCTCGGTCAATCATCAGGTTTGTCATGGCATCCCGGGAGATAAAAAGCTCAAGGAAGGTGACGTGGTCAATATCGATGTGACAGTCATCTATAAAGGCTATCACGGCGATACCAGCCGCATGTATTATGTCGGCGAACCTTCCATCCAGGCCAGGCGGCTCTGCGAACTGACATTCGAGGCCATGTGGCGGGGTATCGAGGAAATCCAGCCAGGCAAACGCCTGGGGGATATCGGCCATGTTATCCAGCGTTTGGCCGAAAACGCGGGTTACAGTGTAGTCAAGGAGTTCTGTGGGCATGGTATCGGCGCAAAATTTCATGAAGATCCACAGGTGCTGCACTATGGGCGTCGTGGAACGGGTATCGAACTGAAACCCGGCATGATCTTCACGGTGGAGCCCATGGTCAACGCCGGCAAGGCCGCCATCAAGCCGCTGCCGGATGGTTGGACGGTGATCACCAAGGATCGCAGCCTGTCCGCACAATGGGAACATACCGTCCTGGTAACTGAGGCCGGTCATGAAGTGTTGACCGTTTCCACGGGTGCACCGGACAAACCCAGCTACCGGTTTTCCACCTGACGCTCATCTGCCGGTCTCTGCTATCCAACTTTTCACTTACTTCTTATTTAACAGGCGAGGGATATGCTGCGACACAATCATCGCGCTCCTGACCAGATTCGTCCGGTCAGGATTACGCGCCACTATACTCGTCATGCCGAAGGTTCGGTATTGATCGAGTGTGGTGAAACCAGGGTCATTTGTACGGCCAGTGTGCTCGAAAATGTACCGTCGTTTCTGAAAGGCACGGGCCAGGGATGGCTGACGGCCGAGTATGGCATGCTGCCGCGCTCAACCGGTGAAAGAATGCCGCGGGAGGCTGCAAAAGGCAAACAATCGGGGCGAACGATGGAAATACAGCGGCTGGTCGGCCGGGCACTGCGCGCAGTGCTGGATCTGGACAAGATTGGTGAGCGCACCATTCATATCGATTGCGATGTGATCCAGGCGGATGGCGGCACGCGTACCGCCAGCATCACAGGCGCATTCGTGGCGCTGTGTGATGCGGTTGAATGGCTCACTGCGCAGCAAATGATCGTGGATAACCCGATCCGGGAACAGGTAGCAGCCATCTCGATAGGCATGCTGAATGGACAGCCCTTGCTTGATCTCGATTACGTCGAGGACGCCGGTTGCGATACCGATATGAATATCGTGATGACCAGCAATCTGGGACTGGTGGAAATTCAGGGAACTGCCGAAGGGGCCGCATTCAGCCGCCAGGATTTGCAAGTCATGCTCGATATTGCACAGCAGGGATTGCTGGAATTGTTCAGCTTGCAGAAGCAGGCACTTGGCGCCTTCCAGGCCTGAGGCCAGTCATCAGCAAACCCGGGCCAGTTTGCGGGCCAGCTGGCTCGCTCGTATCCGGCTATCGCTGTGCGATCTGCCATGAATCCGATGGTTGTGCCGCTATCTGATTTTCAGTGCGGTACATTGTATGCACCGCACCACGCGCACTGAACTGAACTTAAGATAGCCCCAGAGGCTATTTTCTAACCCATTGATTGAAAAATGACACCATATCTGAACAAGATTGTCATCGCCAGCAGTAATGCCGGAAAACTGAGAGAAATCGAGAAATTGCTCACGCCATTGGGTATCGAAACCGTTTCCCAGGCATCTTGCGCAATCGGAGAAGTGGAAGAGCCGCATGCCACCTTTGTGGAAAATGCCCTGGCCAAGGCGCGGCATGCCAGTCAGCAGACTGGCTTGCCTGCGCTGGCGGATGATTCGGGGATCTGCGTCAGCGCCCTGGGGGGGGCGCCGGGCGTTTTCTCCGCTCGCTATGCAGGCGAACCCAAATCGGATACACGCAATAATCAGAAACTGGTCGAGACGCTGCGTGCATATGCCGATCGCAGTGCCTATTATTATTGTGTAATGGTATTGCTGCGCCATGCACAAGATCCTCAACCCATCATCGCGGAAGGCGTATGGCAGGGTGAAATCATTCTGGAGCCAAGGGGAGAAGGGGGGTTCGGTTATGATCCATTTTTCTTCCAGCCGGAACTGAACAAAACTTCCGCCGAGCTTTCACTGGAAGAAAAAAATCGTATCAGCCACCGCGGGCAGGCGCTTGCCAAACTGGTTGCAATACTGTCCAAAGATCTGCCGCATCAGGTGTAGTGACGAATGAGCCTGTGTGCTTGTGGCCGAGAAGTCTGCCGTGAATTTCATGCATGTCAATGCGTCCCACTCAGGTTGCCAGACTAACCAAATTTGACCGGTATGAATACAGTTACCCCACTTTTGTCTTTATTAGCCGCGAAGTCTCCTCGGTTAAGGGTGCTGCCTGCGCTGAGTCTTTATATCCATATTCCCTGGTGCGTGCGTAAATGTCCTTATTGCGATTTCAATTCGCATGCGATCAATGAGCGTGATGGCGTACCTGAATCCGAATATGTCGTGGCGCTCAAACGTGATCTCGAGTTGTCGCTGCCGCTGATTTGGGGCCGACCGGTTGTCAGCGTTTTTTTTGGTGGTGGGACACCAAGTGTGTTCAGCGCCGCTTCGATCGATGCGATTCTCTCGCATGTCAGGATGCTGTTACCGCTTGCCCTGGGCGCAGAGATTACGCTGGAAGCCAACCCCGGAACCTTTGAAGCGCAGAAGTTCCAGGATTTTCAGGCGGCCGGCATCAACCGGCTTTCGATCGGCATACAGAGCTTCAACTCTCGCCATCTGCAGGCATTGGGGCGAGTTCATGATGGCGCGGAAGCACGGCGGGCGGCAGAAACGGCCTTGAGGTATTTTGATAATCTCAATCTGGATCTGATGTATGCGTTGCCGCATCAGTCGCTGGCTCAAGCGCGGCAAGATATCGAGTGCGCGGTGATGCTGGGTGCGCCCCATATCTCGGCTTATCATCTGACAATCGAGCCCAATACACCGTTTTACCGCCATCCGCCCCGGTTGCCAGATGAAGAGGATGCGGCTGACATGCAGGGTATGATCGAAACCATGCTGACAGACAACGGCTATCAGCATTATGAAGTATCTGCCTTTGCCCGCCCTGGGCAGCACTGCGTGCACAATATGAACTATTGGCAATATGGCGATTATCTTGGTATTGGCGCGGGCGCGCACAGCAAAATCAGCTTCCAGGATAAAATCTTGCGACATATGCGCTATAAACATCCCCGGCAATATTTGGAACATGCGCTGGCCAGCCAGGCCGATATAAAAGATTTGATTGCGGTGGAGCAGGAAGTGAATGTGCCGGACCGCATTTTTGAATTCATGATGAATGCGCTGCGTATCACGAACGGGTTCGATCCCGGCCTTATACAGGCGCATACCGGCCTGACGACCGCTGCGATGCAGCGGCAACTGGCCGAGGCCGAGCAGCGAGGATTGATCGAATGGCGGCATGACAGCATCCGTCCAACTTTACAGGGCAGGCGTTTTCTCAATGACTTGCTGGAAATATTCTTGCCTCGGCCAGAAAACCAGCATCATGGGTCTGGTCGCTGAACTCGGGAAGCGTTATTCCGGGGTATTGTCGGCCGTTGCAGGCAGGCGATAGATGGCAATAGGCCAGGCGCTGCAACCGCTCTGAATGGCCTTTCGCATGAGCTAGGAGGCTGTCCGAGAATAGACTGATCTACTGCGGACGAGCCTGATTGGCCGGATTTTACGATCCTATTTCGTTAAATAGAACGACTATTCGCCTCAAATGATCGAAAAATCCAACTCAACCAGCCTCGCCCTCGCTACGATCGCTATTCTCGGACAGCCTCCTAGTACTCCGTTCCGTCAATTAGCTTACAAATGAAATCGATGGATTCGCCTGCCAGGCTAGGCGCAAACCGCAGTCATAGCCGTAGCTATGGCGAGGATTTGCAACAACGCATGACAGGCGAAGGCGCGATTTCATGTAAGCGGTTTGGCGGAACGGAGTACTAGGCAGGATCTTGTTGAATTATGCCGGGTTGCGGATGAATATCAGATCCCGGATGGTGTGACCCAGCCGCAGGCCCCGTTGCTCGAATTTGGTCAAGGGGCGATGGTCGGGTCGGGGTGCGTAGTCGGCTGCCGTGTTGGTCAGGCGTGGCTCGTCGCGCAACACTTGCAGCATATGTTCGGCGTAGTGTTCCCAGTCGGTGGCAATATGCAGATAGCCGCCAGGCTTGATTCGGTCGCAGAGCAATGCGATCAAATCGGGCTGAATCAGGCGACGTTTATGGTGCCGAGCCTTGGGCCACGGATCCGGAAAAAAAATATGCACGCCATCCAGCGATTGATTGGGCAGCATCTGTTGTATGGCAGCGACCGCGTCATGCGAGATGATGCGCAGGTTGGTGAGTTGCAGTTTTCTGATCAGGTCAAGCAGGCTGCCGACACCTGGCAGATGTACTTCGATCGCCAGAAAATCCTTATCGGGCTGCTGACTGGCGATGGCGGCGGTGGTTTCCCCCATGCCTGAGCCTATTTCCAGAATCCGGGGTGCCAAGCGTCCGAAAATCTGGTCGAGGTCAATCGCATTTTCAGTAAAGGGTATGCCGTAGATTGGCAGCAGGGTTTCGCAGGCCTGCCGTTGTGCATTCGAAAAATGCCCCTGGCGCAGGACATAGCTCCGAATCGAGCGGGATGGGGATGAGGACAAAGCGGTCAATCGTCCAGGACAACCTGGCGCCTAGTTATTTGCAATCGTGGGGGTGCTCGTGATAATGCCTTCGAGCGGTGAACTCGGACTGGCCTGATAAATTTTCTTGGCCATCCGCCCGGCTAGATAAGCTTCGCGACCCGCCTCCACTGCCTTGCGCATGGCCGAAGCCATCTGCACCGGATTGCGTGCACCCGCAATGGCGGTATTGGTCAATACCCCATCACAGCCGAGCTCCATCGCGATGGCAGCATCCGAAACGGTGCCGACGCCGGCATCCACCAGTACGGGTACCCGCGCATGGTCTATGATGATTTGTAGATTCCAAGGGTTGAGAATCCCCATGCCGGATCCGATCAGGGAGGCCAGCGGCATGATGGCAACGCAGCCAACTTCTTCCAGTTGTTTGGCGACGATCGGGTCATCCGAGGTATAGACCATAACCTGAAAACCTTCCTTGACCAGGATTTTTGCCGCTTCGAGCGTGGCAACGACATCTGGAAACAGGGTTTGCTGATCCCCCAGCACTTCCAGTTTGACCAGGGAGTGTCCGTCCAGCAGTTCGCGTGCCAGGCGCAAGGTGCGCACTGCTTCTTTGGCGGTATAGCAGCCAGCGGTATTGGGAAGCAGTGTGAATTGGGATGGGGGCAGGGCATCCAGCAGATTGGGTGCATCCGGATTTTGGCCGATATTGGTGCGGCGTATCGCTACCGTAATGATTTGCGCGCCGCTTGCTTCGACCGCGGCGCGGGTTTCAGTGAAATCCTTGTACTTTCCTGTCCCGACCAATAGCCGAGAGCTGTAACTTGTACCAGCTATGACGAGTGGATCCATAAAATATTTCAATGATTACGTTTGATTATCAGGCTGTCCTGGACAAGCGGGATTCAGTTACTTGCGCGTATCAGCCACCACCGACTGCCACGATGATTTCGAGCTGGTCGCCTTCGCCTAAAATTTGCTCAGGATACTTGCTGCGGGGAATGATTTCCCCGTTGTATTCGATGGCAATGCGTTTGTTTTGTAATGACAGGCACTCGATCAGCTGTTGCATATTCATCGGGCCGTCAAAACTTTGCAATTGACCGTTGATCGTGAGTTGCATAGTTTTAAAAATACCGCAGTTAAGGTAGACTTTAATGATAAGCTAATCATTCTAGCATGCGGGTGTAGCTCAATGGTAGAGCAGAAGCTTCCCAAGCTTAAGACGAGGGTTCGATTCCCTTCACCCGCTCAATGTCAATGTATTTACGTCTGTCAGTCCAGGCCAGGTCGATCCAGACTGAAAACAAATTTTAAACCCTACTACTGAATATATCAGAAATCCGATAATGACTAGTCTAGCCAAGCGTGTACTGTCTGCCGCGATTGCACTGCTGCTGTTGCTGATGCCTTATGGCATGGCATCGGCCGAGAAAACCGTTGCAACGCCCGATACCCTGAAAATTCTTGGCTGGGTCGAGTTTGTGCGATTGGAACCATGGGGATTGAAAACCCGGGCACGCCTGGACACTGGTGCCAATACTTCTTCCATGAGCGCGCGCGATATCCATGTGTTCAAGAAAAACGGCAAACGGTGGGCCAGATTTACTTTCGATTTCAAAACCGCTAAAGATGAACGCTCGATTGAAATCGAACGGCCGTTGATCCGTTTGGTGAAAATCAAGCAGCACAGCGGGCCTCCTCAGGAGCGTCCCGTGGTCAGCATGGATATTTGCCTGGCCGATGAAGTGCGAACAATTGAATTCAGCCTGATCGACCGCCGCGCCCTCAATTATCCTATATTGCTTGGACGCAAGGCACTCGCTGGCTATGCGCTGGTTGATTCTGCAAATGCTTATCTGAACAAGGCAGGATGTGGCCATGAGAAAAAAAAGAAAATGAAAGACAGTGATGTGGCCAGTCCAGGAGCAGCTGAATGAGGCAACTGCATCTATTGTTGTTGACATTGTTTCTATGCGTGGCAGGACTGGGGCTGGCCTATTACAAAGTCGAAGTGCTCGGCTTGCCCTTGACGACCTCCGATCAGGCCGAAGTCTGGAGTATCGAGGCGCGTATCAGTTTCCGGGCTAAGCCTGACACTGCCATTAAGGTAACGCTGCCATTGCCACACAATCCCACTGGCTATGCCATCCTCGACGAGGATTTTGTGGGCGCCAATTACGGCCTGGCAACCGAGCAGGATGAGCGCGGGCGGGTGGCGCTGTGGGCAAAACGGCGCGCCCAAGGCAAGCAGTTGTTATTTTACCGGGCGGTGTTGTTCGAGGACGAGGAGATGGTCCCCAAACCGAGCGCCCCCCCTGCTTATCCTAAAGTGCCTGATTATTCGGAAAATCTGGCGCCTGTCATTCAGGGGCTGCTCGAAAAGGCACGGCAGCAATCAGCCGATACCGTTTCTTTTTCGCGGCGTGTGATCGAGCAATTGAACGCAGAGAAGCCTGCACCTGAGTTGAAGCTGCTGCTGGAGCATATCGGCCGTTCCCGCAATTTCGCCAAAAGTGTTGGCTGGTTGTTGGCCGGTGCCCGCATTCCGTCGCGGGTTGTGCGTGGCTTGCGGCTGCAGAACGGCAAGGATTATTCTGATCTGGAGTCGTTTCTGCAAGTCTATGACGGCGAGCAATGGCGGTCGCTCAATATCCGGGATGGCCAGGAAGGATTACCGCCAAATTTTGTAGTGTGGCAAATCGATGACGATAAAAACTTTTCTACCGAAGGCGCGACTGAAGTCAGCATACAGTATTCAGTCGCCAGTACCTTGCGGGAAATCATTGATATTGCCGGGAGCCGTGCGGCGGAGCAAGGCTCGCACTTGATAGATTTCTCGCTCTATTCATTGCCGGTACACACCCAGAATGTTTACAAGATTTTGCTGATGGTACCATTGGGTGCACTGGTCGTCGTGCTCATGCGCAATCTTATCGGGGTCAAGACATTTGGTACATTCATGCCGGTGCTGATCGCGCTGGCCTTTCGAGAAACAGAGCTGCTGTGGGGGATTGTTTTGTTCGGTTTGATTGTCGGCATGGGGTTATTGCTGCGCGCCTATGTCGAGCAGCTGAAACTGCTGCTGGTGCCGCGGCTGGCCGCGGTGCTGACCATGGTGGTGCTGCTCATGGCGGGCATCAGTGTCATCATGCATAAGCTCGGACTCGAAATGGGGCTGTCGGTGGCTCTGTTCCCGATGGTGATCATGACCATGACCATCGAGCGTATGTCTTTGACCTGGGAAGAGGCTGGCCCCATGGAAGCTTTCAAGCAAGTGACGGGCAGTCTGCTGGTGGCCATCATTGGTTACCTGGCGATGAATATCAATGAGCTGCAATATATGTTTTTCGTTTTCCCGGAACTGCTGCTGGTCGTTCTGGCTGGGATATTGCTGCTTGGCCGTTATTCGGGCTACCGGCTGACCGAGCTCTGGCGCTTCCGCGCATTCCTAAGCAATAAAGCGTCATAGTATGTTTGGCATTTGGTCCAAGCTCAGGCGGTTGGGTATCGTTGGCATGAACCAGCGTAACGCCGACTATATCCTGCGTTATAACAAACGTTCGCTCTACCCGCTGGTGGATGACAAATTGCGTACCAAATATCTGGCGATCGAGTCCGGCATTGCCGTGCCGACGCTGTACGGCGTGATCGAGATCCAGCATGATGTCGCCAATCTTCCCAATATCGTCAAGGACCATCACGATTTCGTCATCAAGCCCGCTCATGGTTCGGGTGGAAATGGTATCTGTGTGATCACCGGGCGCCTCAACGAACGTTACCGGCAGAATAACGGCGATTTGTTGACCGAGGATGCAATTGGATATCACATATCGAATATCCTGAGCGGCCTCTACAGTCTCGGTGGCCAGCCCGATCAAGCACTGATTGAATACCGGGTCAAGTTCGATCCATTGTTCGAGGCCGTATCCTTCCGGGGTGTACCGGATATTCGCACGATTGTGTTCAGGGGCGTGCCCGTCGCATGCATGGTGCGTTTGCCGACCCGAATGTCGGATGGCAAGGCCAATCTGCATCAGGGCGCGGTCGGCGCCGGCATCGATTTGGCGACCGGCCGCACGACTCATGCAGTTTGGCAGAACAGTCCGGTCACCCAGCATCCCGATACCGGCGCGATGATCAGAGGATTGGAAATTCCTCATTGGCACAAGCTGTTGACACTGGCGGCGCAATGTCATGATTTGGTGGGGCTGGGGTACCTGGGGGTGGATGTGGTGCTTGATCGCGATCTGGGTCCGCTGATACTGGAGCTGAATGCGCGGCCGGGCTTGTCCATCCAAATTGCCAATGGCAGAGGGCTGAACAATGTCCTGGCGCAAATAGAAAAAATGGAGACGATTCCCTCCTCGGCTGCAGAGCGGGCTACATTGGGTCAGGCCTTATCCCTGGGCAATTGATCTGGTTGCTTGCCAGGCTTCATTTTTCTGAAATGTAGCCGTCATGGCAGCTTCACTTTCGTTCGTTATGGTAGCAACTCCTCGGTTAACACTGATCAATGGAGAACACCATGAACGACAAAGAAAATTTCCTAACTGAAATCGATAGCGGCGATGAGCCGTTGAGTAATCGTTCCGACAACGAACATTTTGTATCCATCCTTGAAAGGAGATTGTCTCGCCGGGAGGTTTTGACCGGCAGTCTGGGGGCTGCCGTGGCGACCGTATTCGGTCTACCCGGCCTGGTTGAACAGGCTGAAGCCAAAAAATTTCCCTCTACCACCGGCTTGCCTGTTCCGGCCAAGCCCTCGTTTTCCCTGAACCCCGTTTTGAATTTTGAGGCAATTCCGGTTTCCCGCTCAGATACCGCTGTCATTCCGCAAGGCTACAAGGCGCAGGCGCTGATTCCCTGGGGGGAACCGCTAACCGGCAGCTACCCGGAATTCGATTCAATCGATGGTAATAGCGGTGAGGAGCAGGAACAGCAGGTCGGTTCGCATCACGACGGCATGCATTATTTTCCGTTCAACGACGATCCCAATGGTCATGGTTTGTTGTGTGTGAATCATGAGTATGTCGATCAGCGTGTATTGCATCCAGCCGGACCCAGCTTTGTGGACGGGATGCGTCCTACCGATGAAGTCAGAAAAGAAATTGCAGCGCATGGCGTGAGTGTTGTAGAACTGCAGAAAAATTCAGCGAGTGGTGCATGGCATGTTATCAGGGGCGCCTATAACCGTCGAATCACGGCGGGCACTGAAATGGCAATCAGTGGGCCTGTGCGTGGCAGCGACTTGGTCAAGACCCGGTTCAGTCCGGATGGGACTCGGGCGCGCGGCACGATCAACAACTGCGCGCATGGCTATACCGCCTGGAACACCTATCTGACTTGCGAAGAAAACTGGGCAGGTTACTTCAACAACCAGATCAAGCAGGTGCGTGCCGATGCGCTGTTGAACTGGTTCGAGGCCAACGAACCGGGCCGTTACCCTGGGCCCAAGGTTTCTTTCACCCAAGGCCGTTACTACGCACGTTATTATCCCGAGACCGATCGCATTATCGGCATCTTCGATGAGATACACGATCAGAAGGTGACCAACCATGTTTATACCCAGCTTGGCTCGACCTTCAATGATGAGGAACGCGAATCGCTTGGAACGATGGCCATTTTATTGGCCCGTGCCGGCATTCGGGATGATCTGGAATTGACGCAGCCACGTGAATTCAGCCGCTATGGTGTGAGAACGACGGGTAGCCGCTATAGCTGGGAAAAGGCGCAAAGTGGGGAAGATCACTATGTGCGCTTCGATGCTTCAATCAAAGGCAGCCGGGCAACCCGGGACTATCGCAACGAGCCCAACACAATGGGCTGGGTGGTGGAGATTGATCCGTTCGATCCCAACAGCATGCCCAAGAAACGGACCGCACTGGGCCGCTTTGCGCATGAAGGCTGCTGGATGGCTCCGCCCCAACCGGGCAAGCCGGTGGTGTTTTACATGGGCGATGATGCCAGGGATGAGTATATCTACAAATTCGTGACCAAGGCGCGTTACAACAGTCAGCACGACAACCGCGATATCCTGGACGAGGGCACGCTTTATGTCGCGCGCTTCTATGACAATGGAACCGGTGAATGGCTGGCGCTGGATATCAATGACCGCTATTTCCGCGCGATGTCCATCAGCAAGGGCATCTATTTCCTGGATCAGGCCGATGTGCTGGTCAATACCCGCCTGGCAGCCGATGTGGTCGGCGCAACCAAAATGGACCGCCCGGAATGGGGTGCAGTGCATCCCCAGACACGGGAAGTCTATATGACACTGACTAACAACAGTAACCGCACGGCCGATAATGTCGATGCTGCTAATCCACGCGGCCCCAATCCTTATGGCCATATCATCCGCTGGCGCGAACGCGGCAACCAGTCCTGGGCCACCCGCTTCGAGTGGGATCTGTTCGTGCTGGCTGGACCTGAGTTTGACAGCCAGATTCTGCCAGGGCAGGGCGGCCCAGGTCTGACCCAGGACAATATTTTTGCCAGCCCCGATGGCCTGTGGATCGATCAGAACGGCATACTCTGGATCCAAACCGATATGAGCGGTGCCCAGCAAGCGCAAGGTCCATTCGGCGCCAATGCCATGCTGGCTGCCAATCCGGTCACCGGTGAAATCAAGCGCTTCCTGTCCGGTCCGGTCGAACAGGAAACGACGGGTGTGGTGTCAACGCCGGATGGCAAAACCCTGTTTGTCAATTTCCAGCATCCTGGTGATCGTTCATTGCCAGGTCAGTTCACCAGCAACTGGCCGGACAGCGGTGCAGTCTACAGACATCCGAGCCAGGCAATCGTCGTGGCTGATCCCAATGGACCCCGTCCCCGTTCGGCAACGTTAGTCATTACGCGTGAAGATGACGGAGTGGTCGGGTTGTAACGGGAGCGTCCCAGTCTCCGGTGTGATCGCAGGATCAAGTGGTTTTTCAATCGCTTGATCCTGTGTGTTTATGCAATTGTCTTGGTTGTTGGGCTACCGCTCGTCAGTGGTGCCAATATGCACTGCCGGAAAAACGTCGCGATTCAGACTGAGGGTTAATTTTGGCTTGAACTGCAAGCTGATGGCGCACTGAAAGCGACCCAGGTTAATGAAGAATAGCGAACCGATGATCCTGCTGCCCAATCGCTTATGGGCCTGCAATGAGGTGATGTTGTAGTAGTTGATCCTGCTGTAGACATGTTCAATGCCGCGCTGCCGCATGACCTTGTTCGCTTCATCCCATAATTTGGCGAATACATAGGAAAATCGGTATTTGGGTAAAACAAATACATCGTAATCCCAGGCCGCCCGTCCTTTGGGTTGCAGAATATAAGTGCAGCGGACTTCATCTTCCTGATATTTGTCGAAATTCAGCCATAAATTACCTGAAAATTGTTCGCTTTTACAGGCGGAAAAACAGTGACCACCGTTGGCGAAACGTTTCTGCAATACGGAAAAAGGTCTGTCCATCTGCTGTAGCAGAGGATGATCGGGTCCGATCTGAACAATCTCGATATCCCGACCTTTATCGACTGGAACGAGGCAATCCTGGCTTACCGGTTGTTGGGTAATGTAATATTTATGCAGTATCAGCTTCTTGAAACTGATCTGGTATAACAATCGATCGAAAATATAGAGCAGCGTGTCCTTGGTCCCCAGTTCGCTCGACGTTTTCTTTATCCTGTAAAACATTTGATTCATATTATTACCTTGGATCGGGGCTGTCAGCCGGCGAGCTTTGGCGACAGCCTGTAATTTCTACTCACCCAACCGACGACGGATTATTCCCGGCCGCATGTATCGACTGGAAATGTTTGGAAGCATACGCCATTTTTGCTATGGCCTGACTTCAACACTGCCATCTGCGCGCGCGATCCCACTGATGATCCGGCCGGCCGGGTTGCGTACCTGTACCATTTCTCCACTCGCGGCTGAGGTCAGCGCATCGCCTTCGGTGCTGACTGTGAATCCCAAGCCGGTCACGATCAGCTGAACCTTCTGGCCGCGCGTAATGACGTGCGGGGCGCGCAGGTGTCGCTGGCGCAAGGGCTGGCCGGCAGCGATCGAACTGGTTGCCATTTTACCTGCCGCTTGTCCGGCATCGCTGAGTATATCTTGCGGCAAGCGCACCAGATCGGCTTCATGCATGCTTATATCGTCGCTACCCAAAAGCTTGCCCTTGCGAATCGGCCGGGTTGCATGCGCGATGGGAGCGATGACCTCGATTTCGACCGGCACATAAAGCGTCCAACTGGATGCATCCTGGCAACGCACACCGACCGAGAATCTTCCCCATACTCGTCCGCCGGCCGGCAGGAAGGTTTCGAGCTGTTGGCAGGGCTGATGGGTGCGGCGTGAATCAAGCCTGCTGGACTTGATAATCACCCTGCCGGGTAAGTCACGTCCCTGCTCATGGACGAAAGCTTCCACCGCTTCGAGAATCGCGCTGACCGGTGAGGGATTGCTGGCATGCACCAGCACGGGCGTCAATAAACAGAAAAGACCCCATAGCAGGGGGAGGGTTTTAATCATATTGGGTTGAGCATCCAGGTTGTTGCCCCGGGCGCAGGGTAATTTTTGCCGGTAGCGGCAATTTTTGCCGCCTGCCCTGCATGGTAGTGCCGTGGCCGGTAAGTTAAAGCCGGAACTGAAACAGGTTACCGGGTTTGTTCCGGCAATTGAGCATATATTATCGTCAATAAATTCTGGCATGGTTCATGCTTGAGATAAGAGTGACGATCTCGTAGGAGTCATTCATGATCAACAAGCTAGACAATACCCTGAATTTTCATCACAAGGCCCTCAATGTGCGGGCAGCCAGGCAGGAACTGCTGGCCGGCAATATCGCCAATGCCGATACGCCCGGTTTCAAGGCGCGGGATGTCAAATTTGCGCAAGCCTTGCAGCATGTGCTTTCGTCGAATCCTGCCCAGCAAGGCTTGACGACCACATCCCCACGGCATATCAATCCCGTCGGCTACCGATCGATCGGTACTACCCAGGCGCAGTATCGCGTGCCGCAGCAGCCCAGTATCGATGGCAATACCGTCGATATGGATACCGAGCGGATGCAGTTCGCCGACAATTCCATCCAGTACGACGCCGGGCTGACTTTTATCAATAATCAGATCCGGGTCTTGTTATCCGCCATCAGAGAAGGAAACGTTTAATCATGTCGCTATTCAGTGTCTTCGATATTTCGGGCTCGGCCATGGCCGCCCAGTCGCAACGGCTCAACGTGGTGGCCAGCAATCTGGCCAACGCGGACAGCGTGACCAATTCATCAGGTGAACCCTATCGCGCCCGGCAGGTGGTATTCAGCACCCTTAATACCTCGGCCAAACTGGCCAAGGGTGTCAAGGTCGCCGGCGTGGTCCATGATCCGTCACCGATGAAGGTGGCCTATAACCCCAAGCATCCCATGGCGGATGACAATGGCTATGTCACCACCCCCAACGTCAATGTGGTGGATGAAATGGTCAACATGATGTCGGCTTCGCGTTCCTACCAGAACAGCGTCGACATGATGAATACGACTAAGACATTGTTGCAGAAATCACTTTCAATCGGTCAATAAGGGAGTCAGGCATGACCCAGGTAGATCAAGCAAATTCCAGTATTTCCCAGCTGCTGGCCTCGCATGGCGGCAGCATCCAGAGCGCGCGCAAAAGCGAGGAAGATCCCCAGGAGCGGTTTCTCAAGCTGCTGGTCACGCAAATGCAGAACCAGGATCCACTCAGTCCGATGGACAATGCCGAGGTGACCAGCCAGCTGGCCCAGATCAGTACCGTCAACGGCATCGAGAAGCTGAATGGCACGCTGGAACAACTGGTGGCCAATTCCGATGCCAAGCGTTCGCTTGAGGCAGCGACCATGATCGGCCGCAGTGTGCTGGTGCCGGGCACCTCGATGGCGCTAGAGAACCACGCGGGCGTCGGTGGATTTGAATTGAGCGAGCCGGTCGACAAACTGGTCATCACCATCAAGGACAGCGCCGGTATTGCGGTACGCGACATGGATCTCGGGCCGCAGGCGGCGGGCGTCAGCACCTTCGTCTGGAACGGCGTCGCCAACAGCGGTGATGAGGCTGCTCCGGGGCGCTACAGTTTCGCCGTGAAAGCACTGCGTGGCGATCAGGAAGTGGCCGCTTCGGCCCTGGCATTTGGCACGGTCGAGAGCGCTTCGCTCGGTGCCAATGGCGTGGCGCTGGGCGTTGGTGAGCTCGGTTATAGCAGTATGACAGACATCAAAAAAATATTCTGAGACAGGAGATAAACGATGGGATTTCAACATGGATTGAGTGGATTGAAAGCTGCTTCGACCAAACTGGAGGTGGTCGGTAACAATATCGCCAATGTTAATGTGGTCGGTTTCAAGCAGTCACAGGCGCAGTTCAGCGACGTGTTCGCCAACTCGCTCGGCGGCGCTTCTGGCAGCAACCATGTCGGCATCGGCACGCGGGTATCGACAATCGCCCAGGAATTCTCGCAGGGCAATATCACCATGTCCAACAATCCGCTCGATATCGCGATAGCGGGCAAGGGTTTTTTCCGCATGAACGACAACGGCGCCATTAGCTACACGCGCAACGGTCAGTTTCAGCTCGACAAGGATGGTTTTCTGGTGAATGCGGACAACATTAATGTCACCGGCTATCCCGCCAACGCGAACGGTCAAATCATCACCACCGCCCCGGCCAATCTGCAGCTTTCCACCGCCGAATTGACGCCCCAGGCAACCCAGAGCTTTGGGCTCGGCGTCAATCTCGATTCACGCACGGATGTCCCGGCACCTTTGCCAGCATTTGATGCCACCAATCCGGCGACCTATGCCAACTCAACCTCGGGCGCGATTTACGACAGCCTGGGTAACTCTCATACATTGACATTTTATTTTCAGAAAATTGATGCATCCGCGCCTCCGCTTGTGCAGAGTAACTGGAATGTATACGCTGCCTTGAACGGTGATATCAACGATGTGGAGCTTGCTGGCGCCGCTGCTGGTGCCCCATTACCAATAAGTTTTGATGGGAATGGTGCATTAACACTACCCGCTGCCCCGATTGAGGTTTCGGTAACGCTTCCTCCAGTATTGGGTGCAAATTCACCATTTAACTTTAAGCTCGACTTGACCAGTTCCACCCAGTTTGGCAGCCAGTTCGGTGTCAACAAGATGAGCCAGGATGGTTTCACCTCGGGACGGCTGGCCGGTTTCAGTGTCGGGGACGATGGAGTGATACAGGGCAACTACACCAATGGTGTCAACCGGGCGATGGGTCAGGTCGTGCTGGCCAATTTCGCCAACCCCAATGGCTTGCGTCCACTCGGGCGCAACCAGTGGGTGGAGACCGGTGAATCGGGTCTGCCGCTGGTGGGCGTGCCGCTCAGTGGCACATTGGGCGCGCTCCAGTCGGCCGCCATCGAGGAATCGAATGTCGATCTGACCAACGAGCTGGTCAGCCTCATCACCGCCCAGCGCGTCTATCAGGCCAATGCCAAAACCATCCAGACCCAGGACACAGTGCTGCAGACCCTGGTCAATATCTGATGAGCACATGCTGCAGGCATACAAGCAATTGTTGACGAGGAAACGCATATGGACCGATTGATCTATACCGCCATGACCGGCGCCTTGCATACCATGACCCAGCAGGCCACGGTGGCACACAATCTGGCGAATGCCTCGACGACCGGCTACCGTTCGCAAACCGATGCCTTTCGGGCTGTGCCGGTATTCGGCGATGGTCTGCCGACCCGGGCATTCGTGCTGGACGCGACCACCGGTGCAGATTTCGCGCCGGGCATTGTGAATGAAACGGGGCGGGCACTCGATGTTGCGATCGAAGGCGAGGGCTGGATCGCCGTCCAGTTGGAAGACGGTAAGGAAGCCTATACGCGTCATGGTAACTTGCAACTGGATGCCAATGGCGTGCTCATGACCCGTCAGGGATTCGAGGTCAAGGGCGATACCGGAGCCATCGCCATTCCTCCCGAGAGCCGGGTCACGATCGCCAAGGATGGCACTGTCTCGGTATTGCCGAGCGATCCGAAAATCACGGCCGTGTCGATCATCGGCCGCATCAAGCTGGTCAATCCGCCGGCAGCACAGCTGATCAAGGGCGATGACGGCTTGTTTCGTCTGCGTGACGGGGGTGAAGCGCCGGTCGATCCGGAGGTGGTGCTGGTCGACCGTGCACTCGAGGGCAGCAATGTCAACGCCATCAGCGAGATGGTCAAGATGATTTCACTCGCGCGGCAATACGACATGCAAATCAAGATCCTCGAAAGTGCCCAGCAAAATGCCCAGCAGGCGAGTGAGATCATGGTGCTGCGAGGCTGAAAACAGTGAAGATAAGTACCTTACTGCCAAAAATAATTTTTCAATCTTGAACAAAGGATAGCAACATGGTTCGTGCCTTATGGATATCAAAAACCGGTCTGGATGCCCAGCAGACCAAAATGGACGTGATCGCCAACAATCTGGCCAACGTTAGCACCAATGGCTTCAAGCGGATGCGGCCGGTTTTCGAGGACTTGCTTTACCAGACCCTGCGCCAGCCCGGTGCGCAGTCATCCGAGATCACCCGCCTGCCTTCCGGATTGCAGATGGGCACTGGGGTGCGGCCGGTGGCGACCGAGAATATCACCTTGCAGGGAAACCTGCAGCAAACCGGCAATCCGCGCGATGTCGCGATCCAGGGCGAAGGCTTTTTCCAGATTCTGCTGCCGGATGGCACCCTGGCCTATACCCGCGATGGCGCTTTCCAGTCGGATCAGGATGGCCAGCTCGTGACCGCTAGCGGCTTTATCGTGCAGCCGGGCATCGTCATTCCGCCCGATGCCACCAGCATCACCATTGCACGTGATGGTACCGTCTCGACCCAAATGCCGGGAGTGGCCGCGCCAGTGCCAGTCGGCAACTTACAATTGATCCGTTTCATCAATCCGGCCGGTCTCCAGCGTTTCGGCGAAAACCTGTATCTCGAGACGGCCACCAGCGGCGTGCCCAACCCGGAGATTCCGGGCGTCAACGGCATGGGGCTGCTCAACCAGGGGTTTGTGGAAACCTCCAACGTCAATGTGGTGGAAGAACTGGTCGAAATGATCCAGACCCAGCGCGCCTATGAAATCAACTCGAGATCAATCCAGACCTCCGATCAGATGCTGCAGAGACTGGCGCAACTGTGAGAACGCGGGGTTCGCTAGCTATGTCCCTTCGTTCAACTTCGTAATTCAGGATACAGAGTTATGGATACTGTTAACCGCATGAACTCCATCGAGCGCAACCGTGGACGCTGGGCAGTGTGGCTGGGGTTGTTGGCTCTGATCGGCATATTCTCGGGTTGCACCAGCCCCCCCAAGCCCAAGGTGCAGCAACCGATGTCAGTGCGCCCACCCGCTTTGCCACCTTTGACCGTCAACGAAACCAACGGCGGGATCTTTCAGGCGGCTTTCAATCAGCAGGCCGGCACACGCTATATTCCTTTATTCGAGGACCGGCGTTCGCGCTGGATTGGCGATACCATCATCGTGACCCTCAACGAGCGCACCAACGCGAGCAAACGGAGCGGCAGCAACGTCCGGCGCGCAGGTGATACCGAATTCTCGATTCCCTCCTTCATGGGGTTGCCACTGAAAAGCATCTTTCAGGACATCTCACTGGAAGCGAGTTCCGCCAATAATTTCGATGGCAGGGGGGAGAGTTCCAGCAACAACAATTTCACTGGCACGATCACTGTGACCGTCATCGATATCTTGCCTAACGGCAATTTGCTGGTCAGTGGCGAGAAGCAGATCGGCATCAACCAGGGGCATGAGTTTATCCGGCTGTCAGGGGTGATCAATCCGATCAACATCATGCATAACACCGTCTCATCGGTTCAGGTGGCAGATGCTCGTCTGGAGTATCGCGGAACCGGTTATCTGGATGAGGCGCAAACCATGGGCTGGTTATCGCGCTTCTTTATGACGATTTCACCCTTCTGAAGCTAACTGGGCACATCGGGAAACGCATTATCATGAAATTACTTCACTCCATATTGCGAGCCGCTTTGCTGATTGGCCTGCTCATCCCCGGCTCGGTTGTGGCCGAGCGCATCAAGGATCTGGCCAGCATTCAGGGCGTGCGCAACAATCAGTTGATTGGCTACGGCCTGGTGGTCGGCCTGGATGGCACCGGCGATATGACTCAGCAAACCCCCTTCACGGTGCAAAGCATACTCAGCATGCTGGGGCAGTTGGGTCTGAATCTGCCGCCCGGTATCAATATGCAGTTGCGTAACGTGGCGGCGGTGATGGTCATCGCCACCCTGCCGGCATTTGCCAAACCGGGACAGCAGATCGACGTCACGGTCTCCTCAATGGGCAACGCCAAAAGTCTGCGTGGCGGTACGCTGCTGATGACGCCGCTGAAAGGGATCGATAATCAGGTGTACGCCATCGCCCAGGGCAGCCTGGTGATTGGTGGCGCAGGCGCGGGTGCGGCCGGCAGCAGTATTCAGATCAATCATCTGGGTGCTGGCCGGATCAGCGCCGGCGCAATTGTCGAACGGGCCGTCCCGACTGCGCTCGGGCAGGGGGAATATATTCATCTCGAGCTGCGTGATGCGGATTTCACGACAGCCCGGCGTATTGTTGAAACCATCAATTACCGCTTCTCGGCGGGTACGGCGCAAGCCATCGATGGCCGCGTCGTACAGATCCGGGCACCTCTGGACAATGACCAGCGTGTCACCTTTCTGTCGCAAATCGAAAGTCTGGATATCACACCCTCTCAGGGCGCGGCCAAGGTCATCATCAATGCGCGGACTGGCTCGGTCGTGATGAATCAGGCGGTCACACTTGATACCAGTGCGGTTGCGCATGGCAATCTATCGGTCATCATTACAACCCAGCCGATCATCAGCCAGCCCGGGCCGTTTGCGGAGCGTGGCGAGACGGTGGTCGCGGCGCAGTCGCAAGTCGAGATTCGGTCGGATGAAGGCAATCTGATGCTGCTGCCAGGTTCGGCCAAGCTGGCCGATGTCGTGAATGCGCTCAATTCGATCGGCGCCACACCACAGGATCTGCTGGCGATCCTGCAGGCGCTCAAGGCTGCAGGTTCGCTGCGCGCCGAGCTGGAAATCATTTAATCGGCAGCCCCTATGAATGCATATGATCTTTCCGGCCAGCTGGCGATCGATAGCCAGCATATCGACAAACTGCGCAATCAGGCCCGGCACGATCCGCAGGCCGGTCTGCGGCAGGCCGCCCGTCAATTCGAAGCGTTATTCGTCAACATGATGCTTAAAAGCATGCGTGACGCATCGCCCCAACAGGGGCTATTCGATAACGAGCAGTCGCGTTTCTATACCCAAATGCTTGATCAGCAATTGGCCCAGAATCTTGCCGGGCAGGGTATCGGCCTGGCGGATCTGATCGTACAGCAGCTCGATCAAGTGATGGATGCGGCAGACCAGCCGGATACCGCCATAGACGGCGCGACGTCATTGCTGGCGTCGATTGCTGGTGGCAGGCAGGATGATCCGGTGCCGCTGGTCACGCTCGCACAGGACCATTTCAAGGATCTGCCGAGTCAGCTGTGGCACAATCCCGCGCAATCGATTGCCCGGCCGACTTTTTCCACCGCATCGCCCGCATCTTTGGCAGCGCCATTTGATTCCAATACTTCGAATCAAGCCACTGCTGCCCACCCGGCTGTCAGCCAGCCCCATGCCTTCGTCAGTGAGATGCTGCCGCACGCCCGCCGGGTGGCGCGTGAAACCGGCATTCCCGAACGCTTCATGATTGCCCAGGCAGCGCTTGAGAGCGGCTGGGGCAAGCGTCAGATCCAGCATGCCGATGGCCGCCCAAGCTTCAATCTGTTTGGTATTAAGGCAGGCAAGAACTGGCAGGGCGGCGTTGTCGAGACCGTTACGACCGAGTATATCGATGGCCGTCCGCAAAAGATCAAGGAAGCCTTCCGTGCCTATGCTTCCTACGAAGAAGCTTTTCGTGACTATGCGCATTTACTGCAAACCCAACCACGCTACGCGGGCGTGCTGAAAAGCCGCAGCGCAACCGCCTTTGCTTGGGGATTGCAGCAGGCCGGCTACGCGACCGATCCTAATTATGCCGATAAGTTAATTAAAATAATTCAAAATGATGCATTAGGCATATAGATAATGCTTTGTGGGATAAATTGGGATGATCGAATGGGGGTGCAAGGATGCATTTGCTCACCGGGCCATAGTCAGCAACACAACCGATTGCTTCAATTTTGTCCGGCTTTTGCCGTAAGCAATATCGTAAGCGCCATCTAATCTAGGAGTGAAACAATGAGCAGTATTCAGAATATCGGCATCTCCGGCTTGCGTAGTGCACAATCCGGATTGCTGACCGCCAGCCATAACATCAGTAATGCCAATACGCCTGGCTACAATCGCCAGCAGATCGTGCAAAATACCAATAATCCTTTACCCAGAAGCAGCGGTTTTGTCGGCCAGGGCGTGCAGGTGACAACCGTCCAGCGTATTTACAGCCAGTTTCTGACCAGCCAGGCGCTGCAGGTGCAGACGCAAAGCAGTCAATTGAGCAGCTATTACAACGAAATCAAGCAAATCGATAATTTGCTGGCCGACACATCGTCTGGCCTGTCCCCGGCCATGCAGAATTTCTTCAGCGCGGCCCAGGACGTGGCAACCAATCCGACTTCAATCCCTTCGCGCCAAGCGTTGCTGAGCCATGCGCAAATCCTGGTCGGCCGCCTGCAGGAAATGGACCAGCATTTCTCGGAGATGCGCGATGGTGTGAACAAGCAGCTGACCAGCAACGTGGAGGAAATCAACGTGCTCGCCACGCAGATTGCCAAATTGAATATCAATATCCAGACTGCCGAAGGCGTGGCGGGCGGGCAGCCGGCCAACGATCTGCGCGATCAACGCGATCTTCTGCTGCGTGAACTCAGCCAGTTCATCAAGGTGGATGTCGTCCGGCAGGACAACGGACATTACAATGTATTCGTAGGTAGCGGTCAGGCGCTGGTGGTGGGTGACCGGACCATGACTCTCAAAACCGTGGTCGCACCGGATGATGCACAGCGTCTGACTGTCGCCCTCGATATGGGCAACAAGACCATATTGCTGCCTGAGCATCAGTTGCAGGGTGGCAGCCTGGGCGGCCTGTTCGCTTTTCGTGAAGAAACGCTCGATACCACCCAGAATACCCTGGGCCTGATCGCCCTGGGACTGGCGCAGACCTTCAATGATCAGCATCGCCTGGGGCAGGATTTGCATGGTTTTCTGGGCGGTGATTTCTTTCACATCCCTGAACCCGGCGTGCAAGCGGCCAGCGGCAATGACCCGGCTTCCAGCGTGACGGTTGCTGTCAGCAATGTTGGCGACCTGACCGCCAGCGATTATCGCTTCGAATTCGATGACACTAACTATACCCTGACCCGCTTGTCGGATAATTTCTCGGTCAGTACGGCAGTCGCTCCGGGTGTGGCCACACCTCTGACGCTGGACGGCCTGAGCATCACCGCTGCCAGTATGAATGCGGATGAACATTTTCTCATCCAGCCGACCCGCCAGGCTGCACAGGGGATCGGTGTTGCCATCCAGGATCCTGCCCGGATTGCTGCCGCGGCGCCGATCCGGACCGAGGCAGACATCGCCAATGCCGGCACAGCCACTATCAGCGCAGGTCGGGTTGACCCCTTGCCGCTTGATCTCAATTTGCAGGAAACTGTCACTATCACCTTTCAATCACCCGGTATATTCAATTTGACCGGAGACGGCTTGCCGGCCGACGACCAGACTTACAAATCCGGTGAAGACATCAGCTTCAACGGCTGGACCGTGCAAATCGACGGCGAGCCGGCGGCCGGCGATACTTTTGTCATTCGCGCCAACACCAATGGTGTCGCGGATAACCGCAATGCGTTGTTGCTGGCCGGACTGCAGACACAAAACAGCCTATTGAACGAAACCGCTTCGTTTCAATCCACTTACGCCAGCCTGGTCAGCCAGGTCGGCAGCAAGACGCGCGAACTGGAAGTGATGAACCGGGCGCAGACCAACATGCTCGCCCAGGTCGATCAGTCGATACAGTCGCTGTCGGGCGTCAATCTGGAAGAGGAAGCCGCCAACCTGTTGCGCTACCAACAGGCATTCCAGGCAGCCAGCAAGGTCATCGAAATCAGCAACTCGCTGTTTGATACATTGCTCAGAATTTGATCCATCATTAGTGATACGAGGAGTCCATCATGCGCGTGAGCACGAATACACTTTACGACCAGGGTGTCAAATCCATGTTGCAGCAACAGCATGCGCTGTTCAAAACCCAGCAGCAAATTTCGACCGGTAAACGCATCCTGACGCCGGCAGATGACCCGATTGGCTCCGCCCGCGCGCATGAATTGTCGCAGGCGATCTCGATCAATACCCAGTATGCCGGCAACCGTGGCCAGGCAGCGGACAGCCTCAAGTTGCTGGACCATACGCTGGCAGGAGTCACCGATCTGATTCAGCATGTGCAGTCCCTGGCCGTCACTGCAGGCAATGCAGCACTGTCCGACAGCGACCGGGCCAGCATCGCAATCGAGTTGCGTGGGCGCTTTGAGGAGCTGTTGGGACTGGCCAATAGCGCCGACAGCGAAGCCAATTTTCTGTTTGCTGGTTTCCAGAGCAAAAACCAGCCGTTTGTGCAAACAGCGGCGGGTGTGCAATATGCGGGCGATCAGGGCCAGCGCCTGGTGCAGGTGAGCAGCTCGCGCCAGATTGCCGTTGGCGAAACTGGGCAGGCGGTGTTCGAACGTATCCGTAACGGTAATGGCGTATTCGTTACTTCGGCTGATGCAGGCAACAGCGGCAGTGGCGTGATCGGTCCGGGTGCGGTCACTTCACCGGCTGGCTTGACGGGGGATGAATACCAGATTGATTTCAGTGTTGTTGGAGGTGTAGCAAGTTACGATATTACCAATGTTTCGACAGGCATCGTTCTTTTAGCTGGTAATTCTTTCGCCAGCGGGGATGTTATCGCTTTCGACGGTTTGCAATTTGAGATTAAAGGCATGCCAGCCGATGGTGATCAGTTTCACATCGAACCAAGCGGCCACGAAAGCTTGTTCCAAACCATGCAAAATTTTATCAACGTCCTGGAAACACCGGCCAGTGGCCCCGGAAACGCGCGGCTAAGCAATGTATTGCAGAACACCATGCAAAACCTGGGGCATGCGCTCGATAATGTCCTGAGTGCGCGCGCTGCCGCTGGCACACGTTTGCAGGAGATCGACGCCCTTCAACAGACCGGTTCGGCGGTCACGCTCCAGTACCAGCAGTCGCTCTCGCAATTGGAGGATCTCGATTATGCCCAGGCCATCTCCGACCTGATGCGCCGGCAGACTCAACTGGAAGCCGCCCAGCAATCCTTTGCCCGCATCGCCAATCTGTCGTTGTTTAACGTGATCTAATTCTAATGCCAGGGTGTGTCTCGGATAGCCTCCTAGGCTTACAAGGCATCGCGGTGCGCAAGCGCACCCGGTAATGATCGGCAGGGTAGGTTACCGTAGGGTGCATTCATGCACCGTACCGCAGCATCCAGGATGGGTTTCCTGCACGATTCCATTTGAGTACAATGGATCCCACATGCCGCTTTGCCGCTGGCGGTTTCTGAGGCGCTCTGCCTGTCCAGCAACCGGGATCGACTCTTATGTTCAAAATATCAACTCTCTGTCTTTTGCTTGTCATCGCCACCCAGGCTGCCATGGTGTTTGCGGAAGACATTTGTCCGGTCAAATTGAGATTCGAGAAAGCGAGTCACTCGCTGGCCAGCACTTTGCTGAATGATCAGAGCGTGCCAGCAATCATTGCCTCAAGCTGGCGCGAGGCCAATGAAAAATTTGCATCGGAACCGCCCGAGGCCAGCATTGCCCGGTACGATCTGAATGGCGATGGCTGGAAAGAGCTTTTGCTTTATCTGTCCGGCCGGGGCATGTGCGGACGGGGCGGTTGTCATCTAATTATTTTTGCGTTCAATCCGAGCAAGCATAAACTCGAGTATCAAACCGTGCATAGCAGCTCCGACGATATCCTGCTACTGAACCATCAGCCCGATGGCTATCGTCATCTCGCCATCAGGCAGATGGACGGCATCAGCCTGATCAGGGCCGAGCAATACACCCTATACCGATGGCAGGAGGGTGACTTGGCGCAGACCGGCGAGACGCTGCGGTTGCCATCACCGGAGGACCATTGTGACTAGAACTTACCAGGATTATTTTGACGCGCTCGGCTTCAGGGAATCATCCAGTAGATATGCCATCGAGAATCCGTTCGGTTTCATCGGCAAGTATCAGTTCGGGGAAGCAGCGCTGCATGACCTGGGCTACTATGCCATCGATAACAGCGATCCCAATCTGTTCCGAAACGACTGGGTCGGCAACTGGTCGGGTAAGAACGGCATCCACAGCAAGCAGGATTATCTCAACAACGGGCCAGTACAGGAAATCATCATAGAAGAGTGGCATGAGGTTTTATGGAGAAGGATAGAGCACAATGATCTTGCCAAGTATGACGGCCAGATTCTCAACGGTGTGCCGATCACGATTTCCGGCATGCTGGCGGCCTCGCACCTGCTGGGCACCGGTGGGCTGCGGTCATTCCTGCAGTCAGGCGCGGTCACCAGCCCGGGGGACGGGTTCGGCACCACTGCCTATGATTACATGACCCATTTCGAGGGCTATGAAACCCCTTTCTCTGTCAATCGCGGTCAATTTGTCGTGATCGAGGGTGGGCCGGGGCGAGACGTCCTGAGCAGCTACGGCGGAAACGCCGTTCTGAACGGCAAGGGCGGCATCGACACTGCCCTGTACAGCGATCCTGTTGCGGATTACGACATCGACAGCCGTTTTGATGGCGCCTGGACCGTCACGCACAAACAGAGCGGCCCCATCAGCACGGATATACTGATCGATATCGAACGCGTCCAGTTTTCCGATTTGTCATTGGCGCTGGATCTGGATGGTCATGCGGGCATCACAGCCAGGATAGCCGGCGCGGTATTCGGTCAGGAGGCCGTATCGGACCAGGCGCTGGTCGGCATCGGGCTGGGCCTGCTGGATAACGGCATGCACTATGAGGCGCTGATGCAACTGGCGATCGATGCCGCACTTGGCGCGGAGGCGGCCAGTCATACGGCCGTGGTCGACTTGCTCTACCAGAACGTGGTCGGCGTGGCGCCTGCCGCGACGGAACAGGCGCACTATGTGGGCTTGCTGGAAGCCGGTGAGTATAGCGTTGCATCACTCGGTGTCATGGCTGCGGCCACGGCACTCAATGAGACCAACATCGATCTGGTGGGATTGTCGCAGACGGGGTTGGCGTATGTCTGATGCTGTGGCGCTGTACGCTTTCGGTTTCAGCAAGGAAAGCTATAGGCAGTTGCCGCTAAAAACCTGAATGATGCCATGGTGGCCATTGGTCAACCAGGCGGGTTCCAGTTGACCGGTTTGCGCCTGGGTCTCAACGGAAAGGCCCACCAGCACTTCCGATTTGAGCGAGCGCAAGGCGATGGCCGGCCGGCCGAAACGCTCTGCAAACCGCTGCTTGGCAGTGGTATGCGGCCAATGGCGATCGCCGACAAAATAGCGATAATTCAAATCTCCCTTGAAGATCACCAGATCGGCATCGCCGAATGTGGCGGCAGTGCGTGCGCGGTCCTCGCAAAAACAGATCGGCAGGCCCAACGCGGGACTGACGTGAATGGTCAGCTGACCGGACTGGATGGCAGCGATCGATTCTTCTCCCAGTTGCTGTATCGATGAAACCGGGTTGCCCGCCAAAGTTGCCAGCAAGTGTTCGAGATCGGACAGCGTGAGATCCGAAACGAACATCGGATAGGGGCGAACATGTGCCGCCACCCGTAAACCCTTCCTGCAGAGCGCACGGATCAGCAGTAAATCCGCCAGCACATCCAGGCCGGCGTTGTCGAGTACGAAGTCGATTCGCTGGGGCGCGGCATGCAACAGGTCAGCGACTGCCTGGCTGTCATCCACAAGTAGCGAGATTTGATTCTGGTCAGCGGTAGTCAGTTGGCTGAGATCAGCCGAGTTACTCGTTACTGCCCAGCGAATGATGGCTGTGATGCTGCGCGCGGGATCGCTGTAACAAGGTGTTCCGGCAAGCCATGCGATCGCCTGCTGCGTGGCCCTGAACTTGACCGCTGCAAAGGGATCGGCAGCTATTGCCGGTGTATAGCCAAAAGCGAGCAGTATGCGTGCATAGAAGTAGAGTTCGACATCCAGGAAAGGTGCTTCGTGCCACCGCAGCCCGCAATGGGGTGCGATAGACTGGCCCAGTTCACCGAAAATGGCTGCAGGTAATGGCGTGATGCTTCCCTGCGGAATTTCCGCCGCCAGCTGGTGCAGTGCCTGGCGGGTGGACGTATCGGCATGCGCCTGCAGACCGGCCAATATGGCTGGCATGCGTCGTTCAAGCGTGAAGGCGGCAAACGAGCCGGGTTCGCCTGGACTGAGCTTGGCAGGCATCGAGCTGATTTCAGTCGGTATCAGTGATGTCGCCTGGATCATTGTCGGCCGCGTTCAGCTGAGCGTAGGCAAATCCGTTGCGTGCCACCACCGCGCTGACAGTGACATTGAGTTCGTCCTTGAACGGTGGCGCAGCACTGACAAAGGTATGGAATTCGCCGTTTTCCCCGCAGGGGTCGATATGGGCAGGCAAGGCATCGAGCAGATCATGATCGAAACGGCATCCGGCCAGATGCGCGGGCAGCCTGCCCAGATCGACGCTGCTCAGCCGGGCCTGCAGGCCGCCATCGACCATTTCCCGTGCCAGCGCGGCGGTGTGGCTGCCCCAGAGCGGGAACAGCGGGCACAGTCCGCTCCCTTGCAGTATCCGTTCCCGGTAGGCGCGCACATCTTCGAGCAGTAGATCGCCAAACGCGAGATGCGTGACCTGGAAATCATCGATCAACTGTGCGCAGGCGGCCGCCATGGCATCTTCATAAACCTGATTGGGGCGGGGCCAAGGCAGTGAAACGCGATGCAGCGGCAGACCGACGGCTGTTGCCTGGCGTGCCAGCAACTGCGCCGCGACGCCATGCGAGGTGACGCAATTGCCTGCAGTGTCCAGGGTGGTTAACAGAACCACGACTTCATACTGTGGATCCTGCTGCAGCCGATGCAATGTCCAGGCCGAATCCTTGCCGCTGCTCCAGGCCAGCGCCACGCGTTCAGGCATAACGCCACGAGTCCTGATGGCGGCTGATCCATTCGTAGCCGCCAAACATCAGCAACGTATAGAAAGTATCGCCAAGCAGGCTGTTGCCAAAAAATGGCAGCGCATTGACATAACACTGGAGCAAGCCTGCCAGTGTAGGCGGGTAAAGCACCAGCCAGGCGCCAAAGTTCGACAATAAAAAGAAAACCGAGGCGGAAGCGAGGACAGCGGCACCCAGCCGGCAGGGCGTGCGGCGATGGGCAAGCAAGGCCCGGCCGATCAATGCGCTAGCGGCAAATCCCAGGTAGACCATGAGCAATATCGGCAGAGCATAGAAGCCGATCAGGCTGTCGCCGAGCAGCAACGCACCAATCGGTAGCAGCCACATGATGCGTGCGGGCAGCATGGCGCCGGCAAACAGTCCGAGCGCACCCACTGGTGTGATATTCATGGGATGTGGCAGCAGGCGCGCTGCCGCGACCAGCAAGATTAACAGGACGATGGTCGTCAATTGCGATCTTGGCATGAAGGGCCTCCGTTGTAGAATGAAAATGGATAACCGATTGTAGCAGAGCCTCTCACTTGTTCGCCGAGGAGGCTGTCCGAGTATGCATTGTTAGTGCCGTATGCCATCGTAACGGTTACTCGACGTGTATTTTATGGTCGACCGAAAACATGAAAATAGTCCGCAGGATCATGCGTTTATAGTGTGTCTATTGAAAGAAACAGAGCAAATTTTTATGGTTATTCGGCCCCAATGAGAGAATTATATCAAGCATAATGGGCCCCTTGCGGGGGGTGTGCCGTTTCCAGATGGCTGGCTGAGGAAATGGCAGCAGGCACTTCGCGCACGTTGCATGAATAACACAGACAATCCAACACTTGTTATGAAAACAAAAAGTCTGCTATTTTCATGCGGTACCATGAGCCGGGTAATGTTGCGCGAAGCAATGACTTATGAATACTAATGGGCACCTCTAAAAATTCAGAGTTTTAAACAAGACGTGGCGAGAACAAAAAATGTTGACGCAGCATATGATGGATGTGTAAGGAGACATTTTTTGTGAACAACGACGTATTGTGACGAAATATGGATTTTTAGAGGTGCCCTAATTTCAAAGGGGATATATTCAGTTATGGCTAAGCGCGCACGAGGTTTATCAAGTAAGGCCCCAACAACCCAATCGCAATCGGAACTGTCTCCTCCCGTTTCCTGTTATCCATCTGTTTCAGGTGATTCTTCTGATCAGTTAAAAAGTTTACAGCACATGACGCCCCCGATTGTTGGCATTGGCGTTTCTGCCGGTGGGCTGGAAGCATTGGAGTGCTTTTTTGAGCATATGCCATCCGATAATGATATGGCTTTTGTCGTTGTGCAGCATCTTGATCCAGTCCATAAAAGTATGCTGCCCGAACTGCTTCAACGCATGACAGCACTCAAGGTTTCCTGGGCGGAGAATCAGATTAAAGTGAAACCGAGTTGTGTCTATGTTGCACCTCCCGGTAAGTTTGTAAGCATTCTGCATGGAGTGCTGTACTTGCTTGAGTCGGTGAACACGGACAAAAACAAAGCACCACGACCTGTCGATTTTTTCTTTGGAGCGCTGGCGGAGGATCGGCGTGAGTGTGCAATAGGTGTCGTGCTTTCGGGTACTGGTTATGACGGCACACAGGGTTTGGCTGCTATTAAGAAAGCAGCAGGGATGACGCTGGCGCAGGCGCCCGACAGTGCGAAATTCGATAGTATGCCGCGCAGCGCCATTGATCAGGGTGTGGTCGATATTATTGCACCAGTGGAGGTATTGCCAAGCAAGATCATCGAACTACTTGAGCCAATCCTTAAGGCTCATCCCGTTGGAACGGTTGATGAGCGCGAAACCTGCGATCATCTGGGTGAAGTGATCACATTGCTGCTGAAACGAACGGGTAATGATTTCTCTTTATATAAAAAAAGTACCTTGCGCCGTCGGATTGAGCGCCGTATGCGTGTACACAAGATAAATACCATCGACTGTTACATACGTTATCTATCTGAGTATCCGCAAGAAATCGATCTGTTGCTCAAGGAATTGCTGATTCATGTGACACATTTCTTTCGCGACCCGGAAATCTGGGAATACTTTGAATCCAAAGTATTTCCTGAATTGTTTGCGGCATACCCGGTTGGAAAGAAGTTGCGAGCGTGGGTGCCCGCATGTGCTTCGGGGGAGGAAGCCTATGGATTGGCCATGGTCTTCAAAGAAACGCTTGAGAAAAAAGGATTGGAAGGCCAGTTTTCGCTACAGATTTTTGCGACCGACCTGGATCAGGAGGTTATCGATAAGGCGCGACGCGCTTCGTATCCAGCCAAAATTGAGCAAGATGTGTCACCAGAGCGTCTGAGTCGCTTTTTTGTTCCAGTACCGAATGGCTACCGGGTGTGCAAAGAGATCCGCGATATGGTGGTTTTTGCATCACAGAATGTGATTACGGATATCCCTTTTTGCAAACTGGACATTCTTTCCTGTCGAAATTTATTGATTTATTTCGATCGCGAGCTCCAAGAAAAGATCATGCCCTTGTTTCATTACGCCCTCAATCCCGGCGGGATTCTATTGCTGGGTACTGCAGAGGCGATTGATAACCTGACAGATCTGTTTGTTTTACTTGAGCATAGGTTGCAGATTTACCGCCGGGCTGACAGTGCTGCACCGTTAGCAATCATGAATTTATCCAATAAGGATTTCTCTGGCATGCTCAAGTTTGCACCTAAAACACGCCATTCAAGATTCCCTGAATCGCTCGTGAAGGGATTTCTGCCATTGAACGATTATTTTCCTGTGTCAATTATGGTCAACAGGGAGGGAGATATTCTGCTTGTCAGTGAGGAAAGTGGTCGTCACGTGATTGCTGCAGGGGGTTCGGAGCATGCTCCGTTGCAGAATACGACCTTCGAATCTTTGGTTGCTGAGCTACAAGCAGCGCGGGAAGAGATTCAGCTTACTCGTGAGGAAATGCTGACATCGCAGGAAGAGCTTCGATCGAGTAACGAGGAACTGTTATCGACTAATGACGAATTGCAGTTTCTTAACAGGGAGTTGCAACTTGCCAATGAGGAATTGATGTCCTCGAAAACGAAGTTGCAGTTGCTCAATGAGGATTTGCAAACGAGTAACAGCGAGCTCAGCGGCTATATCGAAGCGATTGGACAGCTTGCAGTGGTTTCGGTTACAGACCGGAGAGGAAGAATTTTACAAGTCAATGATAGGTTCTGCCAGGTCAGTGGATATAACCGGGAAGAACTGCTGGGCCAAAATCATCGTATCCTCAATTCTGGTATGCATCCCAAAGCTTTTTTTGTCGAAATGTGGGCAACTATTGCACGGGGAAATATCTGGCATAGAGAAATTTGTAACCGGCGCAAGGATGGCGAGCTGTATTGGGTCGATTCTACCATTGTGCCCCTCAAGAATGATCAGGGAAGTGTTACCCGCTATTTATCGGTCAGGGTAGACATTACTGCGCGTAAACAAAAAGAAATCGCATTGCATGAACGGTTGAAAGAAACCACTGGCTTGTATGCAATTCGCCGCGATATGGAACAAGACTATTCGGTAGAGACACTGTTCAATCGGGTGGCTGGGCATCTGGCGCAGTCAATGCAATTTCCTGAATTTGCCGTGGCGATTATTGAATACGGGGACAAGCAATTCTTTTCTGAAAAGTATAGCAAGCATGCCTTTGGTCGATGCAAGTTGCAGGCAGAGATCGTCCTGGACAACAAAGTCGAGGGCTGGATACATGTATGTTATATAAAGGACATGCCCTTTCTTTTGCCTGAGGAGCAAAATTTTATTGATCTTGTTGCGGATGACTTGCGACTATGGCTTGAGCGCAAACAGGTCGAGCAACGGGTAAATTATATGGCTAATCATGATGTGTTGACGGGCCTGCCTAACCGGCTTCTGTTGCAAGATCGCATTTCTCAGGCAATTGCACATTGTCGGCGCAACCATAGGAAAATGGCAGTCCTGTTTCTGGATTTGGATCATTTCAAGGTCATCAATGATTCGCTCGGGCACAGTGTAGGCGACTTGCTATTGAAAGAAGTTGCAGCAAGGCTATTGCTGAGTATCCGTGAGGAGGATACGGTTGCCCGGCAGGGAGGGGATGAATTTATCATCATCCTGCCATCGATTCATGCTGATCAGGATGTCGAAATTGTGATCCAGAAAATACTGAGAGTATTGGCGCAGCCATACCATATAGATGGAAAGGAATTAAGTATAGGTGCAAGCGTCGGTGTATCTGTCTTTCCCGAACACGGGAGCGATGCCGATACACTCATGAAGCGCAGCGATATCGCCATGTATTATGCCAAGAGCACCGGGCGGAATACATACAAGTTTTTTTCGCCGGAAATGGACCGGAAGGCCATGGAAAGGCATTATCTCGGGATCGAGTTGCATCATGCATTGAGAAGCAGTGACTTGATGTTGTATTTTCAGCCCATTGCGGATATGGTCAGTGGCAAGCTGGTGGGTATGGAAGTGCTGCTGCGCTGGCAGCATGTCGAGAGAGGATGGATTTCGCCATCCATATTTATTGCATTGGCTGAAGAAACAGGCCTAATCGTACCGATCGGTGAGTGGGTGGTGGAGAAAGCATGCTTGCAGATAAAAGACTGGCAAGCTAAGGGATATGTTGTACCAAGATTGGCTATCAATATTTCTATCAAGCAATTGCAGGGCAGGGCGCTCACTGAAAATATCGCACGCATTTTGAGCGAAACAGGCGTGGCGGCAGACTGCCTGACTCTCGAGATTACTGAAAGTATCCTGACAGAAAATGTTGAAAAAACGATTGAGACCCTGCGTCAACTCAGTATGATGGGCTTTAAGATTTCGATTGATGATTTTGGAACGGGCTATTCCAGTCTCAATTACTTGAAGCGCTATCCTATCAGTACTCTGAAGATCGATCAGTCATTCATTCATGAAATCATGGTCGATAGCAACGATGATGCGATCGTGACGGCCATCATTGCCATGGCGCATAGTCTCGATATAAAAGTGATTGCCGAGGGGGTGGAAACAGTGGAGCAATCCAACTATCTGGCGCAAAAGGGGTGTGATTTTTATCAGGGATTTTATTTCAGTGAGCCATTGCCGGCCTCCGGAGTAGTGAGTTTCCTGGCATAAATCGCAGCAATTGGCCCGCATTCCTCATTAGATTGCAATTGTTTGTAGTCCCCATCTTGCGAGAAAAAGTGTAGCGGTTCTTTTTTCATGTGCGCGCTACCGGCAATGTCACGGACTGAATGATGCCATTTTCAGGGTGAGCAATCCGGAACCCCGGGGTTTAAACAAAACGCAGCAAGCTGTCCGGATAACGCCATTTCAAGGCACGATAGCCGCAACAAACCGGGTAGAGCAATACCAGCGTGATCATGGCGGCGAGATACGCTTGCCCGAGGCCGGCCCGTTCCATGAACAGGGTGAGCATGCCCAGCACTGCAAAATGGGCCAGATAAAAGAAAAGCGCGGTCTGGCCGAAAACCAGAATGGAACCATAGCGACGTACCCCTACCCGTGGTTTCAGCCACAGCATAATCACCATTAACAATGCCATCAGCCCCAGCTCCAGCGAGATATAGGCAATGCTGGGTGGGTATTTGCTGACATGCAGCCACTGAATGATCGAATCGTCTTCACGATACAACAGCATGTTGCCATAGTCATTGAAGCCGCGCACCAGCAAGTAACCACCGATGGCAATCAGGCTGCTGGCCAGGAGCACGCCCGCGACCGCCCGGCCGCTGGCTTCGGCCGTCGTCAGCCATGCTCCGAATACCCATCCGAGCAGCATGATGGCGAACCAGGGAATGGCCGGATAGAGCACAGTAAACGATTCGCTCAGCCAGGGGGCAAAGGTCAGTGCGAGCCACAGGGGCACATCGCCATGTGGCTGCCAGAACATTACAGTGAAGGCCTCTCCGCCAAACAGCAGAACCAGTGCGGCGATTAGCAAGCTTCGGCTGCTGAGGCGGGAGAGCGGTACCATCAGCATCATGCCGATACCGATGGCATACAGCACTTGCAGATACAGTTTCCCGGCCATCAGCGAAAAGACGGTGACATCGAGCAGGGCGATGAATGCGCCGCGGATCAGGAAATCGCGATCGATCGCGCGGCTGTCCATGCCTCTTGCCCGTCGTTGCGCGAAACTCAATGCCATGGCTGTGCCCGTCAAGAAAATGAAGGTCGGTGCACTCAAGTGAGTGATCCAGCGTGTAAAGAATTGTTCGGTTATGAAGCTTGAGCCGACTACATGGGTCACGATGCTGTCGTTGGCGACGCGTCCTTCATTGAAAAAAATCGAGGCGTGATCGAGTGCCATCAATACCATGACAATGCCACGCATCCAGTCGATTGCTGCAATCCGATTCATAGGGCTGATCCGTTCATGTCTGTGAGGTGTTTGCCGTTGTCTCGGGCAAACCGATAAGGCCACATTGTACCGTCTGTTCCACTATGCCTGCCTGCGGTCAATACAGGGAAACCACCGATCCATCGAATAAGAGCCCGCTTGGTTGCGGGTGGCGTTTTTCCCTGCCCAGCACTTTTTTGTAAGCAAATTTTGGCCGATGCAACCAGCGCTGAGAAACTGATTGCTTGCATCCATCCAGCCCGGCTGTGCCTGGCGACGCCCGCAGATGCCGGAAAACCTGTTGATAAAAGGCATCGCGTTTCCAGTAAACGTGATGAATGGCATCCGCGCCTATCCATTCCGGATGTTGCGCCTGCAACACGAACGGCTGATGTGCCGCCAGCGTCAGCAGGCCATGATGAACCGCCCGTGCGCATTCACGTACCTCATCCAGGGAGAGCCGGCAATAGGGATAAAACAGGTTGCGAAAGAGCTTGTAACGCCATGCTGGTAGCGATTCAATGGATGCGAGTGGCAAGTCTGTCACAATGATCTGGGCGGATTGTTGCTGTAAATGCTCGATACACCAGGCCACCCAGCCCAGAATTTGTGCGGGTGTTGCGCCATACAGAATATCATTGCCAATATCCGTCAGGAAAGCGTAAGTGGGCAGTATCCTGCAGTCATCCAGCTGTGCCCATAATTCGCTGGCGGCGATGCCTGGTAGTTCGCGCCCGAGAAATTGACTGCTTAGCCCATAGGAGCGCCCGTGGCCGGCTGCCGCCAGTATCTCGCTGGGCCGGCCGCAGTGGTGCTGCATGCACTGGATGATCCGGCGCAATGACACCGTCAGGTTGCTGGCGCCCAGCAGTACGATCCGGTTAGTCGTTTTTGGAGCAGTTGTACGCATAGTCTTTATGATGCCGGTCAAGGGTGCAAGCATGGCATCTTGTAATGATTTGTTAGCTTTGTGTTCTCTGGTGATTGTACCGATTGTCGGTATGAACCTGCTGACGCTTGCAATGTGATTTGCGCTTTTGCGGCCCAACTTGCTGCAGCCGGCCACTTCGTGCTTGTATGCTTCCGGCGCACATCGAACTGTTCTTGATAGCTTTGGCATACTGTAGCGATTATGATTGCATATCAGCTTTGATTTCGGCAATCACACAATAGTCCTCAGGAAAACGCAATGTATCTCCTTCGCAAAGCATGGGCGGCAGCCATGGTGGCCGCAATACTGCTGCCGCGCCCGGTAGCAACCGCCGACTGTAACGAAAACTGCCGTGATACTCCGCTCCTGGCCGCATCGAGCTTCAACGTTCAGCTTGGGCCACGTCCTTATTATCTGGTTGACAGCATGGCCGAAGGGGATCTGAAAACCGCGTTGCAAAAATGCGCCGAAGGGCCTTTTCATCAAACCGGGTTCTCGATTGGCCATCGTGGCGCACCCCTGCAGTTCCCGGAGCATACCCGGCAGTCCTATGCGGCGGCCGCGCGTATGGGCGCTGGCGTACTCGAATGTGATGTGACGTTCACCAAGGATAAGGCACTGGTCTGCCGTCATGCGCAGTGCGACCTGCATACGACGACCAACATCCTCACAACCGATCTGGCCGGTAAATGCACGATGCCACCCGATTATGACGCCGACAAACCCTTTGCGAATGTGCGTTGCTGTACCAGCGATATCACCGTCACCGAATTCAAATCGCTTCGCGCCAGAATGGATGCCGGCAATCCGGATGCCAGCACGCTCGAAGAATATATGGATGCGACTCCGAGCTGGCGCACCGATCTATACGCGACGGATGCGGCATTGATGACGCATGCGGAGAGTATCGAACTGTTCAGGGCGTTGGGCGTCAAGATGGCGCCGGAGCTGAAGGTGCCCAGTGTACCGATGCCCTTCGACGGTTTCACGCAACAGGCCTACGCGCAGAAAATCATCGATGAATACAAGGCGGCGGGTATCCGTGCCGAAGACGTTTACCTGCAATCGTTTTCCCTGGAGGATATTCGTTACTGGATCAGCAACGCGCCGCAGTTTGGCAAACAGGCGGTATTTCTGGAAGCGATGCAGGATGAAGCCGATCTGGAGGCCGCAACCGTCAGGCTGCCTTCGCTGGCGGCCGAAGGCATCAAGATCGTCGCGCCCCCGTTATGGGGGGTGGTGACATTGAACGCTTCTGGTGAGATGGTGCCCTCGGCATATGCCAGGATCGCAAAAGCTAACGGTCTGGGCATCATCACCTGGACATTGGAGCGTTCCGGCCCGCTGAAAACCGGTGGCGGCTGGTACTATCAGACGGTTGCTGATGCGATCGGCAGCGACGGCGACATGTACATCCTGCTCGATGTGCTGGCCAGGCAGGTCGGCATCCGCGGCATTTTCTCCGACTGGCCCGCGACGGTCACTTACTATGCTAACTGCATGAATCTGGAGTGACTGGCCTGGCAGCAGGATGGGTCGGGTTTTTTCGTGGGCATAGACAGCAAACCCATCTTCATCCCAGATTTCCCATTAGAAATTTCTACGGTGAAAAAATAGGCGTAAATTTGACGGGAATCGTAAAAGTACTGGATTTTTTACAGAGTCCATCAAACCATTTACGTTGCCGTATGGCCACTGCGAGGTTGATGATTTTTTTGCGGCGTAACTACTCGCCCCATACCCTATGAGCCTCGCCCGCCAAAGCGATTTGAATGGCGATAAGCGGGTTGTATCCTCTATTGGCCATGGACTGCAGATAGCTTGAAATACGGCAATAGGCCTGCGCATAGTCGATGACTCTGAAACAGCCCGAGACCTTTTGTTTGACTTTGGACATCCTCAAGTCCCGCTCTGCCCGATTATTGGTAAACGAGACATGCGGATCTTTGGCAAACAGAAGTACAGCCGCTTCATGAGTTTTCAGTCTTACCCAGAGATTATGCGCATCAGATTTGGCAAGTTTGCCGCGCTTGCCGCTGGGTTTGGGGGGAATGACCGGCAGCTCTTTTTCGGCGCGCGTTAAAATATTCCGGTAGCGCTTTTGCAAATTGGCCAACGCTTTATCGCTCAGTCGTTTTTCCGTGCTGCTGGAAACTTCTTTACAGGTTTCTCGGTATCCACGTATCCACGGGGTCAGTTCTCACTTTCCAACATTTTACACCACTCCGCGCTACACTCGGCCCATGGCTAGACCTCTACGATTAGAATTTGTGGGCGTCCTGTATCATGTAACTTCGAGAGGCGACAGGCGCGAGGACATCTCTCTGGATGATGATGACAGGGCAGCATGGCTGGCCGTTATCGGCGATGTCTGCACTTGCTTCAACTGGATCGTGCATGCCTATTGTCAGATGACCAACCACTATCACCTGCTTGTGGAAACGGTCGATGGAAATCTGTCCAAAAGCATGCGCCAATTGAACGGCGTCTATACGCAGCGTTTCAATCGCCGCCATGGCATAGTGGGGCACCTGTTCCAGGGGCGCTACAAGGCGATCTTGATCCAGAAGGACACCTACCTGCTGGAACTGACAAGATATGTCT
>NZ_JBEUDO010000019.1:0-50487 GCF_050584665.1 Nitrosomonas sp. ANs5 | reverse complement strand
TATCCTTGAATCCGAGCGCCCGTTTGGCATCAGCCTCGACACCTCGCAAGCGTTCCTGTGCCTTTTCTTCGGTGGCGGTGATGCGGTCGGCCAATCGTTTTTGTGTGCGCTCGTAGTTCTGGGCAACGCTGTCCAGGTGGGCCGCCTGCGTTACCCGTGGATCAGGGCTATTACGAATAGCCAACAAGTTACGCCATGATCTACTGATTTCATCATGGGTGCTTGCGATTGCGTTCAGGGTGCCATCTGGTGATTTCTTGAATTCGGTTAAGAGCGATTCGCCCCATTTGGTGGAATTGAGTAAATCACTGCCTTCGACTTTTGGAAGCGGAAAGCCGCCTAAATTAGTGTAATCGTTCATCTTTTTTCAAAGCCTCTAGTTTCTTAATGCGATTTTCAATATCGGTGTCGCGGATAATTGACACCATAATCTGCAAGATACTCGCGTATTTGGTGGCATCGGATACCGCCATATCACCCAGCCGGGCTGATTTGTAAATTCGTGCCAATTCTCGCAAGCAATCCCGGCTAGTGGATATTCGGAACCGTCGCGATTTCTTACCACCCGCCTGGGGGTCATCGCTAGGTAGATACGTTTCGCCAGTTAGTGTGTTGATTCCATTGACATTTTCACTCATTCCGCGCCACCTTTAGTTGTTCTTGATTAGTTTTTTCCCAATAATAGTCAATCAATCCGTCGACATCATCGGGTTTTAAGTTTGGTTGGCTTCGCGTCAGTATTTTGATAGCGCCGTCCCTGGTGCCATGACAAAGCCGGGCTAGCTTCACGGCATCGAGCGCGGATTTCAGAACTTTCTGGGCGCGTGCCATGTATTTTTTGTTCTGTTCGTTCATATCGTGCTTATTTGTACGTTATTTGTGAGTGTTTATTGAGTAATAAACATGAACAATTATATCACAAAATATATAAGCTTATGATTATTAAAGTTGTTTAAGGTTCAGTTATAAGGCGTTAATTTCTTTATAACGCATTTGCTCATGACGCTGGCATGCTGAACAGTGCTGAAAATTAAGCAGGTTTTGCCGGGTTGTTTTTTTAGTACCTACGCCAAAGAAAGAAGGTTCTTTTTTGCTGGCTAAAATTAGCCCCTAATTAGCCCCTAATTAGCCCCGCTAGAATCAAGCCTAGAGCCATTCTTAGCCCATTAGCCCAATTAGCCTACCCTATAAAAATATTTATTCCCTGATTTTGCTAAGTATTTGATTATAAAGATATATATATACAAAAAAAAACGAATATTAAAATGCTAAACGGCTAATGCAATAAATGAATAAATTTCTATGGGTCGGGCTAATTGGGCTAATGGGCTAAAACCCGCATGGATACTGGAAACACAGGGGCTAATTAGGGGCTAACAAAAGGCTAATTAGCCCCCCCCTTCAGATTGCCGTCCATTCGTTATTTGCTATTCTTGGCGTCATTCCGTTTATAGATTCTGTCGCTTTTTTTATCCGCCCTTGATTCCGCAATACTGCGATAGCTCTATCCCGCTTAGCGGCTGAGCGCAAGTATTTGGGGGTCACATTCTGTAGCATGTCCTTCTCGCTTGCCGTGGCATCCAGTCGGGACGTGAGCCACTTGTGAAGGTCGTTAGCTTCATTCTCGGCCTCCGTATCCTCGCGCTTCCCGAACAGATCACGCCATGAATTTAAGCTGTACATAAACAGCCTGATAGCATCATTTATATTCTTGGCACTCAGGGTGAAATTCGTTTTTCCATTGGTGTGATTTTCATACGCAGCAAGCACCCCAGCAATCCGACAAACCTGTTCAGCTCCACGTGTGCAAAATGGCTTCAGGTCGTTATATTCATTGTCCTTATCGCGTGATAGTTCCATTTCTTCCCAGAAGGCTGCTAGCGGTTTCCGTGCATCTGCGGATAGCCTTATTACCTGGCGATCACCCTCGGGGATCGAATAACGCTCCTTTAGAAATACGTTGCAACGACTCCAATACAATGCTACGTCAGTATTCTCTCCGGGGTAAAATTCACGGTAAAGCCTGGGCTTCATTGGCTCAGGATGGGCAAGTAATACCCGTGGAAAGAATCCAATAGTTTGGAATATAGGATTATTCAGCGCTTGCGCCACAACTGTTGGCTGGGTCATCCAATGCAGGCAAAAGCGCTTCCCGTCCAAGTGTGTGCGCCCAACGCCTCCGCGCATTACTGATATAGACGTGCCGTCCCATAGTCCGTTAAAGGTTGCCAGTGACTCGCGCATCTGCTCCGCACTCATCCCCCAGCCTGTGAGCATTGTTGCGCCCTCATCGGTGAAGTTACCTTGATCAGGCACGCCCTCGCTAAATGATCTGACCATTCCCTGCACTGTGGCCGATTTCACAGTGCGAAAAGGTGCAATTGGTGGCGGTTCATTCTCTTTTGCTTTCTTGCCTAGCCTGTTCCATTCATCCAGTTTTTTGGCGTAAGGCTTATATTCTGATTTCTCCATACTATTGACACATTCCATTGCTATGCCGTCGGTGGTCGATTTAGATTCACCTGATCCTGCAAGCGTTAACGCATACAGGGAAATAGGTTTTACCCCTGATATTGTTTCGACGTCATATAACGCCTGGGCCAACAATGACACGGCGGCAAGCACTGACTGCCCGGCTGTTTCGATGGGAACTTGCACTTCATCCCGCATGTATTCGCAAACGGCCGCTAACGGGCCTAACGCGTCAACTGGGTATACTGGGGGTGTGTATTTTTTAGGCTCGCGTTCGGGCCATGCTGGCATGATCGCGCTTTCTAGTGGGTTAGTTGCACTCATAGCGCACCCCCTTCTGTCAGAATGTCGTTCCAGTCGCCGGGTTTGTCCGGTATCGCTATCTCGGCATTGACAGCACGGGCCGCTCTGATTGCTGCCTCTTGCCCTACGCCTGATACATCGTTATCACCACAGATGATTATTCGCTCATCGGGCCTCTTTGATCGAATAAACCGCGCTACAGATAGCAGGTTGCCAGCGTTCAGGGCTATTAAAACATTATGAGGTGAGTGTTCGTACAACGATGCGCCGGTCGCCCATCCTTCGCAGATCAAAGTAGTATCGGCCTTGTTGCGGATTTTCATGCACCCGAAACAGCCCTTAATCTCGCCCCCCTTTAAAAAGAGCTTTGTGCCGTCGGGGTGGATGAGCTGCACGTTAGCCAATTTATAGCTATGGTTATATATAGGCACAACCAACGCCCCGCGCCAGACTAGCATTGGCTCTGTCAGCCTTATTTTCTTTCGCACCAAATAGGGATGGTCATTCGTGGCTTGCTCGCCAAATTCCCTGATAATGCTGATTTCCCTAATAGCTAGCTCACGTTTGAGCGCTATATCATCCTCTCGGGCCTTCTTCTTCTTGGCGAAGTCTATTGTGCTGAACGGATTTGGCTCCGCTGGTCGTGCGCCAGACTTCCATTTATGAATTGCGCCGCCGTCCTTGTGGTCTTGATACCAGCCGGCGGGCCAACCGTCGGTATGAAGCTTATAAGCGCCGTTTCGTGTGCCTGCTTTGTCGCCTTCTATATGGAAGCGGTGCAACTCTCCATCGGCTATGATCTCGCCATGATATTGAATACCATCGGCAAGCATTGCATGGCGGAATTCTTCAATAGTGTTATAATGCAGCATAGTTTTGTGATTCCTTGTTCTATGCCGCACTGCGTTAATTTATATTGCTTCTTAATCAATATTGATATATATTTACGCAAGCGGCTATTTTTTTGTGAGATTTAAAAAAGCTGCTTCTATCTGTGATGATAGAGTTTTTACTTTTCTAAACTAAAAAAAGATAGGCAGGGATTCCGGCCCGTACCTATCAAAGAGTATTAATGTATTACCCCTTCAATGCCTCGTTGTCATCATGGCTTCGAGGCATTTCCATTCCTGGCTATCCAAGCAACTGGATTCTCTATAAATTCGTGAATCTCTGCGGATTTGTAGAACTTCATCCGGCTACTTAACACGTGCGGTTGAGGCGCTTTCCCTTGCTTGACCAGACCACGGAACCATTCCCCGCTTCCCGGTAACAACGGGCTAAATTGTGGCATGCGTACCATTATATTTTTGGGCATGGCATCCAGTGATGGGAACGGCTGTAATCCTGGTTTTTTTCCTTCTTCTGACATTTGTTAGTCCTTTGTTTAATTGATGATGGGTTAATTATACGTGCTCAAATGGAGCAATCAAGCGTAGTTTGTTACTAACCTGTTGATTCTAATATAAAATTTGCAACTTTTTATATAAAATCTGCGTGACTTTCTTAAGAGTATGTTCTAAGTGTTTGTTTTGTAACGCCATATCAAATCTGCACGATTTTCTTAAGAATGCGTTCTAAGTATATGTTTATTAACGATTAAAAATATATTCACTTTTTTATCATTTCGCTTAATTTATTTCCCCACCAGTCCATAATTTTGCGCCGTTCATCCAAGTGGATGGCGTGGTTGTAGGCTTTCGCAACCTGGCTACCCTGAAAATGGGCCAAGCAAGCTTCGATGATAACCGGGTCAAAGATTCGTGCCTCATATGCTGCGGTGCTAAATACGCCTCTGAACCCGTGCAGCGTCATCCGTCCGTGGTAGCCCAGCTTATACAGAACTTTTAGCCATGCGGTTGTACTCATGCCTCTGGTCTGATCCCACTCGTTCGGGAATACCATTGGCGAGTATTTGAACTGCTCAAGCTCTCGGAATATCTCAACCGCCGGGCTTGATAGTGGCACGATATGCCCACGCGGTAACTTCATACGCTCGGCTGGGATTGTCCAAAGGCCGTTATCTAAATCAAGCTCATCCCATCGGGCATTTTTAAGCTCACCCGGACGCACGGCCAAGTATGCGAGCAGCAGCAAGGCGTGTTTGCTGTGGAAGTGGTTGTCTAGTGAATTGATGCTATTTAGCAGTTCCGGCATCTCGGCTATAGAAACCCGCTGATAATTCTGTACTTTGTGCTGATACCGGAACACGTCATCTGGCTGCACGTTATACAAAAGATTCGTCGATGACCATTTACGCAAGGCTGCTAACTTCATGATCCTTCGCAGATCGGACAACAGCCGCTTAGCCTGGTCGTGTGAATGCTGTTCGGCATTGTCTAGCACTTGCAAAATCATATCTGTATCAATATCTGATATTGGCGTATCTCCAATTTCAGGGAATGCAAGGCGCTGTAATCTACTCAACACTTGTTGGACGTGCTGCGGGTTTTTGATCTTAGTGCGCCAGCGATCCCACCAGGTAAGCGCTACTTGCTCGAATGTCATTACACCCGGATCTGCCTTGACTGTGGGAAACCAACCGGCAAGCGAATGACTTAGATTTATTTGAGTCATCACACCCGGCTCTGATTTAACTATAGGGCGCGGCTGTTTTCTTGCTTGAACAGGGTCAATGCCTGCTTTTAGTAATTCGGCTTTCTCTCGGCGCACATCCCGGATTTTATCAAGTGACGCTTGCGTGACTGGATGCTCAACGGCTCCAAGGCTCATCATCCGCGCTGATCCATTGAAGCGGTAGCGATAGCGCCAATACTTTTCGCCTGTGGTGGTCACATACAATTGCAAGCCGCGACCATCGGCCAAACCATACGGTTTCTCGCGTGGTTTTGCCCGCTCAACTGCCCGAACTGTTAACTTGCCAATAGAACTCACTTTTTTTACACATCCGCCTAAATACTCACAGAATGTATGATATACAGTGAACTACAAATAAGCAAATAAAACTATTGACTGACTGTAAATAGGCGGCTAAGATACAGGTTGTGAGTAGCGAGCAGTACGAAGTTATAAGGTGGTAATGTCCTCATAACGGACACGCCGGTAACGATTCTTTTTATCGATATCGCGGAAATTGGCATTGCGGGGCGGCTCTTCCCCCATGCTCATGGCGGTGAAATGCCAGCTATGGCCGGAATTCAGACTGGTGGCATTCAGAATCAGCACAGGGACTTTGTGCGTGCGCTGGGAGTTGCCCAATACGCTGTCCCAAGGATGAAAAGTCTGCCCCACGCCTTTAGGCTGGATCAGCAAATCACTCATGCGTATCCGCCGCTCTCCGACATCGATCAGCGGCCGGTAAATGATGCGCTCATAAAGTTCGCCGATGGTATCGGAGCGCGAATAATTCGGCATGACCATGCGCATGTTTTTGAAGGGATTGGCGAAAGTGCGCATAGCCAAATTATGCTGAACAGCTGCCAGAAAATGGGCCTCCAAGCGCTGCACAAGCTCAACGTAGTCAGAATCGGTCATCTCCTGATCGGTTTTCGATTCCAGCAGCGCTTTCAACAATAAATAATAAGCAGCCCCAACGATCGAGCCTCCGGAAACAGTAGAAATGGATTCAACATGCTTGAGCATGCCCATTTCCGCCATGCGCGCCAGCACACCGATATGAAAAAATGACGCCCTGAATCCGCCTCCCGATAACGCAAGTCCTAAACGTTGATTGCTGTCTACCGCTTTCATGATTGACTCCCCGTTCTGAAATATCGCCCCAGTTTTTACGCATGCTGCGCCAGATCCCTTCGGCCGAAGAGTTCCGGATTAAAACCCACATGGCAAGCATATAGCTTATACCATGATGACAATCGGCAATGCATCGCATAGCTTTGCTATACTCTGTGTCATGCAAGTCGTCATCATCAGCGGCCTGTCCGGATCAGGCAAATCGGTCGCGCTCAATGTCCTGGAAGACGCAGGTTATTACTGCGTCGACAATCTGCCTGCGCCTTTGATCGTAAACTTGATCGATCACTTGCGCGGACGCCAGCACCGCCATGTCGCGGTGGCCATCGATATGCGCAGCGGGGAAAGCATCACCATGCTGCCTCAGCAGCTGGAAACGCTCAACACCAAACAGATCCAGACCCGGTTCATTTTTCTCAGTGCCCGCAACGATATCCTGATTCAGCGCTTTTCCGAAACGCGCCGAAGGCACCCCCTCACTGCCGAAAACATCACTCTGGAAGAGGCGATCCAGCATGAACGCGAGGCGCTGGCCACGCTGGCTGCCCTGGGCCACCATATCGATACCAGCTCACTGGGACCCAACGCGCTGCGGCTGTTTATCAAGGATTTCATTGCGGAATGCAAAACGCCGCCGCGCCTGACGCTGCTGTTCGAATCGTTCGGTTATAAGCACGGTATTCCACTGGATGCCGATCTGGTATTCGACGTGCGCTGCATCCCGAATCCACATTATGACCCCAAGCTCAGAGAATTGACCGGTCTTGATCCGGAAGTCATCGGTTTTCTGGAAGCGCTGCCCGATGTATCCAGGATGACCCAGGACATTCGCCGCTTTCTCGACACCTGGCTACCCGTCTACATGCGGGACAATCGGGTTTATCTGACGGTCGCGATCGGCTGCACCGGCGGCCAGCACCGTTCGGTTTATTTCGCTGAAAAGCTTGCGCTCCACTTTTGCGACCTGACCCATGTACTGGTACGCCATCGCAGCCTCGCCGAATACCGCAATCACTACACCCGCAGATAATCCTTCCGGCTTCCCAGCCAGCGGCGCATATGGCAGTGCGCCTGCTGCGGGTAATCGCGCAGCAGGGTGTCCGCGACAGCTCTGGCTGCTTCGAGCAAATCGGTATCCTGCTCCAAATCGGCAAAGCGCAGCATCGGCACCCCGCTCTGGCGGGTGCCCAGATACTCACCCGGCCCCCGCAACAGAAGATCCTGACGGGCAATTTCAAAGCCGTCGGTATGCTTGAAAATGACTTGCAGGCGCTTGCACGCCACTTCAGACAGCGGCTGCTGGTACATCAATATGCAAATACCGGTATCGGCCCCACGCCCGATCCGGCCGCGCAACTGGTGCAACTGCGACAATCCCATGCGCTCGGCATGCTCGATCACCATCAATGACGCATTGGGCACATCCACGCCCACTTCGATCACGGTTGTAGCCACCAGTAGCTGCACCGCACCCTGACTGAAGGCGGCCATGATGGCGGATTTCTCATTGCTGTCCAGCCGGCCGTGAATGAGGGCGATTTTAAGATCGGGGAAAGTCTGATTGAGGGTTTGGTAGGTTTCCACTGCCGTTTGGAGCTGCAATGCTTCCGATTCCTCTATCAACGGACAGACCCAATAGGCTTGCCGGCCAGCGTGACAGGCTTCACGGATACGGGCAACTATCTGCTCCCGCCGGCTGTTGTCGATCAATTTGGTAACCACCGGAGAACGGCCCGGCGGCAATTGATCGATCACCGATACATCCAGGTCCGCAAAATAGCTCATGGAAAGCGTGCGCGGGATAGGGGTGGCGCTCATCATGAGCTGGTGCGGCACCCCATCCGCCTCCATGCCCTTCATGCGCAATGCCAATCGTTGACTGACGCCGAACCGGTGTTGCTCGTCGATGATCACCAATCCAAGCCGGTCGAATTGCACCGGCTCCTGGAACAATGCATGTGTGCCGATCACCAGCATAGCCAATCCACCAGTGATTTTTTCCAGCTCGAGCTTGCGCGCAGCTTTCTTCTGGCTGCCGGACAGCCAGGCGACTGACACACCCAGTGGTGCGAACCAAACCGATAGCTTCTGGTAATGCTGCTCGGCCAGGATTTCAGTCGGCGCCATGATGACCGCTTGAAAACCATTGCCGATCGACTGCAAAGCAGCCAAAGCCGCCACCACCGTCTTGCCGCTGCCGACATCCCCCTGCAACAACCGTTGCATGGGGTGCGGTTGCGCCAGATCACGGCTGATCTCGGCAACCACTTTGCGCTGAGCTTCGGTCAGGGTGAATGCGAGCGATGACAGCAACGCCTTCAACAAGCTATCCGGTCGCGGCAGGACAGGCGCCCGGTGACTGCGCCGCTGGCGATAGTGGGCACGCATGGAAAGCTGCTGGGCCAGCAATTCATCAAACTTCACCCGGCGCCAGGCTGGATGAGTGCGTGCTTGCAGTGGCTGCATGGGGGTGCCCGCAGGCGGGCAATGCAGAAAGGACAAGCTGGCCTCGAATGCAGGCAGGCGATGGGTCGCCAGCACGGTTTCAGGAATGATTTCTGTCAGCAGCGCCGCCTGCTGAACATGTTCGAATGCCTGCCTGATGAGTTTGGCCAGTGTCCGTTGCGGCAAGCCGGCCGTCACCGGATAAACCGGCGTCAGCGCCGTCGCGAGACCCATTCCGGCTTGCACCACCCGGCATTTCGGATGGATCATTTCCAGCCCGTTAAAACCAGCACGGACTTCGCCCAGCACTCTCAATCGTGTCCCTGGCGACCAGGCTGCCACTTGACTGGCATAGAAATGAAAAAATCGCAGGCACAATGTGCCGCTGTCATCATGCAGTTTGCAAACCAGCTGCCGCCGCGGGCGAGTCAGCACCTCCCGTTCGCTGACGACTCCCTCGATCTGCGCCGCCTGACCGGGCACCACCTCACTGATGGGTGACAACCGGGTTTCATCCTCATAGCGTAGCGGCAAATGCAGAACCAGATCGAAATCGCTCAGCAGACCCAGCTTGCGCAGCTTTTGCTGCAGGCTGTCACTGAGCGTATCGAGAAATGCGTGCGGGGCATTCAACCTGCATGCCCTCGCTGGATACTACCAGCCCTGGAGTAGGCGCGATTGACGAAAAACCCGCTCTGCATGCGCGCTCCACTGCCGGCAATGCGACAGTTGATCAAGGCTGAAGCATCCAAGTCAGGCCTGCGGCGACGTTCAAGATTTATCCAGCGACATGACAGCATCCATCTCGACCAGCGCAGCACGCGGCAGCGCGGCCACGCCAACGGCGGCGCGCGCCGGATAGGGCTGACTGAAATGTTTGCCCATAATTTCGTTCACCTTGGCAAAATGGTTAAGGTCAGTCAGATAAACATTCAGTTTGACAATGTCGCCGAGATTGCCGCCACTGGCAATCGCCACCGCACGCAGATTGGCGATTACTTGCTCGATCTGCGCATCGATCCCCTGTACCATTTCCATGCTGGCCGGATCGAGTCCGATTTGCCCGGACAGATAAACGGTTTCCTCCTGCACCACCCGCACTGCCTGGGAATATGTGCCGATCGCCTGTGGGGCGTCTTGGGTCTGGACGATAAATTTGCTCATGCTTGCTCCTTGGATAGTACGATAAAATAGTAATGTTATAAGCGCCCCTAGGAGGCTGTCCGAGAATAGACTGATCTACTGCGGACGAGCCTGATTGGCCGGATTTTACGATCCTTTCCGTTATATAGAACGACTATTCGCCTCAAATGATCGAAAAATCCAACTCAACCAGCCTCGCCCTCGCTACGATCGCCATTCTCGGACAGCCTCCTAGCGGCAGTTTTCTAATCTTTAATAGGGATCTGGATCCATGCAAAAACTCATTATTCAGGGTGGCGTGGAACTCTGCGGTGAAGTCAGCATTTCCGGGGCCAAGAATGCCGCCTTGCCCGTGCTCTGCGCGTCGCTGCTGACTGCCGACACTCTTGTGGTCCGGAATCTTCCCCGCCTCAAGGATGTATCGACCATGTTGGCGCTGCTCAAACAAATCGGCGTGCGTATTTTAGCAAACGATACGGGGGAAGCAGAGTTATCCGCAGCCAGCATCACGAATCCGACCGCGCCTTACGATATGGTCAAGACCATGCGCGCCGCCATTCTGGTGCTCGGCCCGCTGCTGGCGCGGACCGGTCAGGCGCATATTTCCTTGCCGGGCGGTTGCGCGATTGGTTTGCGCCCGGTCGATCAGCATATCAAGGGCCTGCAGGCAATGGGGGCCGAAATCAGTATCGAGCATGGCTATATCCGGGCCCAGGCCCAACGGTTATCGGGTGCGCGCATCATCATGGACATCGTGACGGTGACCGGCACCGAAAATCTGATGATGGCCGCCACGCTCGCTTCGGGAACCACCATCCTGGAAAACGCTGCCCGCGAGCCTGAAGTGGTCGATCTCGCGGACTGCCTGATCAGTATGGGTGCCAATATACAGGGCGCCGGCAGCGATACTATCGTCATTGAGGGTGTCGAATATCTGCATGGCGGCGCTCATTCCATCATGCCTGACCGGATCGAAACCGGCACCTTCTTGACCGCCGTGGCCGCCTGCAGTGGTGAAGTGCATTTGACCCAAACACGCGCCGACACGCTGGATGCGGTCCTGGACAAACTGGTCGAGGCGGGCGCGAATATCGATACCGGAACAGACTGGATACACTTGAGCATGAATCACCGCCCCCACTCGGTCAGCTTACGAACCGCGCCCTACCCGGCATTTCCGACCGACATGCAGGCGCAATTCATGGCCTTGAACAGTATCGCCGACGGAATCGCCATCATGACCGAAACCATTTTCGAAAACCGCTTTATGCATGTCCAGGAATTGAAGCGCTTGAATGCCGACATTCATGTCGAAGGCAATACCGCGATCGTATATGGGATCCCCGAATTGGGGGGCGCGCATGTCATGGCGACCGATCTACGCGCATCAGCCTGCCTGGTCATTGCCGGCTTGATCGCCCAGGGGGAAACGGTGATCGACCGTATCTATCATCTGGACCGGGGATATGAGCAGATCGAACGGAAACTGGTCCAATTGGGGGCGCAAATCAGGCGCGCGACAGCAGAATAGCATGGGCCAGCCGTCGTAACCGTCGCCACGAACTGTGCTTCAAATCAAGCAAGTTCTGGAGAGAAACGAACGGCCGACGTTGAATTACGGTTGCCGGGAAAAATCGTGAATGATGAACATGCGCCCGGCAATCCACAAATCAGGATTAAAGTTTGTAAACCGCGTGAATCGGTATAAGATGCAAACATCTGGATATCTCCGGGAGTATGCGAAATGTTTCAGGATCGTGCAGATGCAGCGGCTCAGCTGGCCAAGCGGCTCCACGCCTATCATGGCCAATCTCCATTGATACTGGCCATTCCGCGGGGTGCGGTGCCGATGGCCAGGATTATCGCCGACCGCCTGGATGGCGAGCTCGATGTGGTGTTGGTGCGCAAGCTGCCGGCGCCTGGCAACCCGGAATTTGCAATCGGTTCCATCGATGAAACCGGCTGGGTCTATCTGGCCGATTATGCCGATCAGATTGTCGACACTGCCCAATATATCGAAACCGAAAAAGCCATCCAGCTAGAATTGCTACGCAAGCGCCGCGCGCGCTACACACCGGTACGTCCGGCGATCGACCCCGAGGACCGCATCGTGATCGTAGTCGATGACGGTCTGGCGACCGGGGCGACCATGATTGCCGCACTCCATGCCACCCGGACCAGACAACCCAAGAAACTGGTGTGCGCGGTACCGGTCGCACCGACTGAAACGCTGGAGAAAATCGCACCCTACGCCGACGAGGTCGTTTGCCTGGAGACCCCCTCACCCTTCTATTCTGTCGGACAATTCTACCGTTCGTTCCCGCAAATCGATGACGAAGACGTGATTGCCACGCTTGCCAGGTAATATACTGTCCAGACCAACTCAAAGCACGTCGGCAAACCCTTTGCGCGTTTTCTGGAACCAGGCGAAGCCGGACCAGGCCATCATGCTGGCCAGCAAGGTGTAGAGCGCCAGACTCGCCCAGTTCATGCCGAGTCCCCAAATCATAACCATGCGCGCCTGCTCGATTACAAACGTCAAGGGATTGATCTGCAGCAGCCAACGAAAATCCTCGGGGAGCGCGGTCACGGGATAGAAAATGGGTGACATGAACATCAAGGCACTGGTTATCAATCCGATCACTTGCGCAACATCACGCAAATAAACCCCGAGCGACGCCAGGAACCAGCCCAGTCCCAGCACCATCAGCATGAAAGGCAGCAACAATACGAACAGCAGCCCAAAAGTGGCCTGAGGAATTCCAAAAAATACCAGGTAAAAAACCAGCCAGACCAGCAAGCTGATCAATAAATGAAAAAAGGCCGAACCCAGAATCACGACTGGCAGTACTTCCAATGGGAACACCACCTTCTTGACGTAATTCACATTGCTCAATATCAAAGCCGGCGCGCGCGTCACACATTCGGCAAAAAAGTTATACAGCATCAGGCCCGCAAACAGCACCAGCGCGAATTCAGTCTTCGAATCCGACCCACCCAGCCAGCGGGCCTTGAAAACCACGCTGAATACAAACGTGTAGATGGCCAGCATCAATACCGGATTGAAGAAAGACCACAACAGTCCCAGGATGGACCCCTGGTAACGCCCGATCACTTCGCGTTTGATCAGGCTGTGTATCAGACTTCGGTGGCTTTTAAGCGAACCGAGCAATGCAAGCGGGGAAATTGAATGTGCGGCGTGTGGATTCAATCTGGATTCCTTATATGGGTATGCGCTGCAGGAACAAGGCCCAGCCACTGATGCTGAAGCAGGCTCGCAGCCGCGCATGAAGTAAAACTTTTAGATGCCTCTGAATGGTTTTCCGTTTCGGCAGACGATCAACCCAGGCTTCTCGGCACGGGCGAGTCAAAAAAACGCATGGATAAATCCACCGCCTGCAGATCTTTGGTCAGACTGCCAATGGAGATGCGGTCGACACCGGTTTCCGCCACTACGCGCACGGTCTCAAGCGTGATGTTGCCAGAAGCCTCGAGCAACGCGGATTTATTGGCAATGCGCTGGTTGAGCGCGACCGCGTCGCGCAACCCCGCCAGATCAAAATTGTCCAGCAAAACCATGCGGGCACCTGCATGCAGGGCCAGCGCCAATTCATCCAGTGTTTCGACTTCGATCTGGATAAAAACATGAGCTGGCGCGCTCGCTCTGGCTTTTTGCAGAACTGCCGCAATCCCCCCGGCAGCAATGATGTGATTCTCCTTGATCAGAATCCCGTCATAAAGCCCGATACGATGATTGATACCGCCACCGCAACGGACGGCGTATTTCTGGGCGAGGCGCAAGCCCGGTATGGTTTTACGGGTATCGACAATGTTCACCCCCGTGCCCTCAACCGCCTCGACAAAGCGGCGGGTACGGGTGGCCACGGCGGATAAAAGTTGCAGAAAATTAAGTGCGGTCCGCTCAGCGGTCAGCAGGGATTTCGCCTCGCCCTGGAGCACACACAAGGTCTGACCGGCGGAGACCGCTTGTCCATCCTCAACCTGCCAATCAATTGTTATCGATTTGGCAAGCTGTCGGAAACATTCCTCGAACCAGGCAATACCGCAGACGACAATCGCCTCCCGCGTCATCACGCGCGCACTCAATGGCTCCCCATCCGGCACCAGAGTGGCCGTCAAATCACCTGACCCGATATCCTCGCGCAATGCTTGACGAACCTGATCGCGAATTGCTTCAATGTCTAACATGCTGCACACTCGTTTATTTAACTGTCAAAAATACTGACCGACGTCATGCCTATCAGCCTGAATTATCTGCTCATCTTCAGTATCGGCACCATTCTGGGCTTGATCGCCGTGGGCGCCATCATTTTGTTCTTCATTCGCGATGTCACGCAGAAAGAGCATGCCATCCTGCGTAATTATCCCATTATTGGGCGGTTGCGTTATTTTTTTGAAATGCAGGGGAAGTATTTCCGCCAATACCTCTTTACCGGTGACCGCGACGAGCTGCCGTTCAACCGCGCTACCCGTGGCTGGGTCTACAAGAACGCCAAGAACAAGGGCGGGATCGTCGGCTTTGGCTCCACTTATGACCTGCGCGAACCCGGCGCATTCATTTTCGTCAACGCCGCCTTCCCGATTCTGGAAGAAGACCAGCTCCCCACACCCAAATTAAGTATCGGTGAAGGCTATTGCAGCCATCCCTTTCAGGCGCAATCCCTCATCAATATCAGCGGCATGAGCTACGGCGCCATTTCGGCACCGGCCGTGCGCGCATTGTCGCTGGGCGCGGCCAGGGCAGGATGCTGGCTCAATACCGGTGAGGGCGGACTTTCACCCTATCATCTGGAAGGCGAATGCGACCGCATCATGCAGATCGGCACCGCCAAATATGGCATCCGCAACGAACACGGTAATTTTTCGGCGGCCCGCGCCAAAGAAATCGCCCAATTCGTCAAGGCATTCGAAATCAAACTCTCGCAGGGCGCAAAACCCGGCAAGGGAGGTGTGCTGCCAGCCTCAAAGGTTCACCCGGAAATCGCTGCCATCCGGGGCATTCCCCCCTACAAGGACTCGATCAGCCCCAATCGGCACCATGATATCGGCAATATCGAACAATTGCTCGACCAGATCGCCTTTATTCGTGAATTGACCGGCCGGCCGGTCGGCATCAAGGTCGCGATTGGGGGCTGGCGTTTTATCAACGAGCTGTGCGACGCCATCCTACGCCGCGGCCTGACCTGCGCCCCCGATTTCATCACAATCGACGGCGGCGAAGGCGGAACAGGCGCCGCGCCGCAGACCTTGATGGACCATGCCAGCCTGCCGATTGCCGAGGCATTGCCGCGCGTGGTTGACGCGTTGATCGAGGCCGGCCTCAAGCAGCGCATACGCGTGGTCGCGGCCGGCAAGCTCGTGACGGCCGCCCAGGGCGCATGGGCATTGTCTGCCGGCGCCGATTTCGTCAATTCGGCTCGCGGATTCATGTTTGCACTGGGATGCATCCAGGCCATGCGCTGCCATCTCAATACCTGTCCAACGGGCGTGACCACACACAACCCACGCCTGCAGCGTGGACTGGTGGTGGAAGAAAAATATTTGCGCGTAGCCAATTACGCCACCAATCTGAACCGGGAAATCGACATGATTGCCCACTCCTGCGGACTGCGGCACGCGCGGGAATTGCGCCGGGAGCATGTGCGCATCGTAGAAACCGCCGGCAAAAGCATCGCCCTGAATATGCTGTATCCTTATCCGGATAAACCATGAACACCACCGGCCTTGACCATGGCATGAGAACCACGAATGGACACCCATGAATACGAATCCTCTGCCCCCGCCATGGCGCGGTTTCTCGTTGCCAACAAGGACCATCTCAGTCAGACCACCTCAGCTCAGTACGGTGCATAAAATGCACCCGCATTCTGTGGCAACAGCCTCCGGTGCGCTTGCGCACCGCAAAGCCCGCAACCAAACCAGAACAAGGATATTCACAGGCCCTGTTCAAAATCATGGGGTCAGCACGCTCCATCCTGCCAACTCAAATATAACTGCCGCAGCAGGTTGAAATTTGCTTATTCCGCCATATAGTATTTAACGAAAACAACACCAGTCATTACTTGAGGAGACGGTATGCGGTTTGACAAATTCACGACCAAATTTCAACAGGCTCTGGCCGATGCACAAAGCATGGCAGTGGGACAGGATCATTCCTATATCGAGCCACAACACTTGCTGCTCGCGCTCATGCAACAAGAGGACGGCAGCACCGTCTCGCTCTTGCAGCGCGCAGGAGTCAACGCCCACCCTTTACGTCAGGCGCTGTCCGAAAGTCTGGGCCGTCTGCCCAAGGTTGAAGGAACCGGTGGAGAAATCAACGTTTCCCGGGATCTGGGCAACCTGCTCAATCTGGCTGACAAGGAAGCACAGAAAAGAGGCGATCAATATATCGCTTCGGAAATGTTCTTATTGGCAGCACTCGAGGATAAGGGAGATACCGGGCGATTGCTGAAACAATATGGCGCGGCACGTTCTGCGCTCGAACAAGCGATCAATTCCGTGCGCGGCGGCGAAAAAGTTACGGATGCGGAAGCCGAGGGCAGCCGAGAAGCCTTGAAAAAATTTACGCTTGACCTGACCGAACGGGCACGCATGGGCAAGCTCGATCCGGTGATCGGGCGTGATGATGAAATCCGCCGGACCATTCAGGTCCTACAGCGGCGCACCAAGAACAATCCAGTTCTGATCGGCGAACCCGGCGTGGGTAAAACTGCGATCGTGGAAGGGTTGGCACAACGCATCGTCAATGGCGAAGTGCCAGACACCTTGAAAAACAAGCGGGTATTGTCACTGGATATGGCAGCACTGCTGGCAGGCGCAAAATACCGGGGCGAATTCGAGGAACGGCTGAAAGCGGTCTTGAAAGAGCTGGCACAAGAAGAAGGCCGAACCATTGTGTTCATCGATGAGTTGCATACGATGGTGGGCGCAGGCAAGGCAGAAGGAGCGATCGATGCCGGCAATATGCTCAAACCCGCGTTGGCCAGGGGGGAATTGCATTGCGTGGGCGCGACCACCCTGGATGAATATCGCAAATATGTCGAAAAAGATGCCGCGCTGGAGCGCCGCTTCCAGAAAGTTTTGGTCGATGAGCCCAGCGTGGAAGCCACCATTGCCATTCTGCGAGGTTTGCAGGAAAGATATGAGCTGCATCATGGCGTGGAAATCACCGATCCGGCCATTGTCGCGGCGGCGGAGCTTTCCCACCGTTACATCACCGATCGGTTCCTGCCGGACAAGGCGATTGACTTGATCGACGAAGCAGCCGCACGCATCCGCATGGAGCAGGATTCCAAACCCGAAGTCATGGACAAGCTCGATCGCCGCCTGATCCAGCTGAAAATCGAACGCGAGGCCATCAAGAAGGAAAAGGATGAGGCCTCGAAAAAACGACTGGCGCTGCTGGAAGAAGAAATCAGCAGGCTGGAGCGCGAATATGCCGATCTGGACGAGATCCTGAAAGCGGAAAAAAGCCGCGCCAAGGGTTCCCAGGAAATCAAGGAAGAGCTCGAAAGACTGCGCCGGGAAGAGGAAATTGCGCGCCGCAAGGGTGATTTGCAGCAAGCATCGGAATTGCTCTACGGGCGTATTCCACAGCTGGAAGCGCAACTGGCCGAGCAACTCCGGCAAACCGAAGCAGGGGGCGAGGTTTCCCAGCCCAAACTGTTCCGCACGCAAGTCGGCGCCGAGGAAATCGCGGAAGTGGTATCACGCGCGACAGGCATTCCGGTCTCCAAAATGATGCAGGGCGAGCGCGAAAAATTGCTGCAAATGGAAAGCAAACTGCATGAACGCGTGGTGGGACAGGATGAAGCCGTCCGGCTGGTTTCGGATGCCATCCGGCGCTCACGTTCGGGGCTGGCTGACCCCAGCCGGCCTTACGGCTCCTTCCTGTTTTTAGGGCCAACCGGTGTTGGCAAGACCGAATTATGCAAGGCGCTGGCTGCGTTTCTTTTCGATTCCGAGGAACATCTGATCCGGATCGACATGTCCGAATTCATGGAAAAGCATTCCGTCGCGCGTCTGATTGGCGCGCCGCCCGGCTATGTCGGTTATGAAGAAGGCGGACATTTGACCGAACAAGTACGCAGAAGGCCCTATTCGGTCATTTTGCTGGACGAGGTGGAAAAAGCCCATCCCGATGTCTTCAATGTGCTGCTGCAGGTGCTGGATGACGGGCGCATGACGGATGGCCAGGGGCGCACTGTCGACTTCAAGAATACCGTCATTGTCATGACTTCCAATCTGGGTTCACAGATGATCCAGCAGATGAGTGGCGATGATTATCAAGTCATCAAGCTGGCAGTCATGGGAGAAGTCAAAACTTATTTCCGCCCGGAATTCATCAATCGTATCGATGAGGTCGTGGTCTTCCATGCACTGGATGAGCGCCACATCAAGTCGATTGCCGAAATCCAGTTGCGCTATCTGGAAGCCAGGCTGGCACAAATGGAAATGAAGCTGGTCATTACCGAATCGGCATTGACAACACTGGCCGAAGCCGGCTTCGACCCGGTATTTGGCGCTCGGCCGCTGAAACGCGCCATCCAGGCGCAAATAGAGAATCCACTGGCAAAAGAACTATTGGAGGGCCATTTTGCAGCCAAGGATACGATCCAGGTGGAATACGTAGACGGCCACATGCAGTTTTCCAAGCAAGCCTGATAACAGGTTTGCTACGCACTGCGAATCTGCTGGCAGCGCAAGCAATCGCACCCGGCAACGGATTCACTTTCAAGCCTGCAGGGTGCGCACCTTGTTGCGCGACCCTCACTCGCGCCAACCTGTCCAACTGGCATTTCCGGGAACCTGGATTCATTCGGGCGGCAAGGCTGTCTTGCAAACCGCCCCATCATCAACCCGGTCCTCGCGGAAAATCCCGGTTGAAGTTGAATGAAGACAGATCCTTTCAGGTAAAATAATCACTTTTATTTGGATCAAGCGCCATGTTTAAAGGCAGTCTGGTGGCTATCGTTACCCCCATGTTCGAAGATGGGGCGTTGGATCTGGACAGATTCTGCGCCCTGATCGACTATCATATTGAACAAAAAACCGATGGCATCGTAGTCGTCGGCACTACTGGCGAATCCCCGACCGTGGATTTCGACGAGCATCATCTGCTCATCCGCACTGCCGTTGCCCATGCGGCCGGCCGCATTCCAGTGATCGCCGGAACCGGCGCCAATTCGACACGGGAAGCGATCGAGCTGACCGTATTTTCGAAGAACGCCGGTGCGGATGCCTGCCTGTCGGTCGCGCCCTACTATAACAAACCGACCCAGGAAGGCTTGTACCAGCATTTCAAGGCAATCGCCGAGGCGGTCGATATGCCCATGATTCTATATAACGTACCGGGGCGAACGGTTGCGGATATCGCAAACGACACAACATTACGGCTGGCACAAGTGCCTGGCATCATTGGCATCAAGGACGCGACCGGCAATATCGCGCGCGGATGCGATTTGTTGCAACGCGTACCGCCTGATTTCCTGGTGTACAGTGGCGATGACGCGACTTCGCTCGCCCTGCTGCTACTGGGCTGTCATGGCGTGATATCCGTCACTGCCAATGTTGCACCCAGCCTGATGCATGCTATGTGCAGCGCAGCATTTGCCGGAGATCTGGCACAAGCTCGCGCCATCAACAACCAGCTGTTCAAACTGCATACCGACCTGTTCGTGGAAGCGAATCCAATCCCGGTCAAATGGGCGGTTGCAAAAATGGGGCTGATCGGCAGCGGCTTACGCCTGCCGCTCACACCACTATCCAGTCAATATCACGAACAAATCCAGGCAGCCATACAACAGGCTGGCGTCAGAGTTTAAAGGTTGGCAATGCTCAAAAAGCGGCAACGCAGGTTTCTCGTATTAAATTTTGTACTCGTAGCACTCATTTCGGGTTGCAACTTAATGCCCGAAGGCAAAAAAATCGACTACAAATCTGCTGGCAAACTCCCTCCCCTGGAAATTCCACCCGATTTGACCATCCCGCAAACAGATGACCGGTTTGCGGTGCCAGATTCTGGTCCGTCTGGCAGCGCCACCTTCTCGGCCTACAGCAGAGGCACGCAAGATGGGCAGCCAAGGATGCGTTCGGAATCATCGGTATTGTCTGTGATGGCCCAGGAGGACATTCATATCGCCCGCGCGGGCACCCAGCGCTGGCTGGTCGTGCCACAGGCACCGCAAGCTGTATGGCCGGTAGTCAAGGAATTCTGGCAGGATATGGGGTTTCTGCTCAAGCTCGAAGCACCGGAGATTGGCATCATGGAAACCGACTGGGCGGAAAACCGGGCAAAAATCCCTCAAGATATCATCCGGAGCGCATTATCCTTTGTTCTGGATAGTCTGTATTCCACCGCCGAGCGCGACAAATTCCGCATCCGCCTGGAACAGAGCGAATTCGGCGGAACGGAAATCTACATCAGCCACCGGGGCATGATAGAAGTGCTGGCTGATCGCAACATCAACCGCACCGTCTGGCAGCCCCGTCCAGCGGACCCGGAACTGGAAGCGGAAATGCTGGCACGCTTGATGCAGCACTTCGGGGTGGAAGAAAAACGCGCGACCGCTGAAATCGTCGCGAGCAGCGAAGCGGTTGAGGAACGGGCGTTTATGGATAAAACCAGAAATGGCGTGCTGATCGTCAGGGAAGCATTCGACCGGGCATGGCGGCGCATTGGGCTGGCACTCGACCGGGTCGGCTTCACCGTTGAAGACAGAGACCGCTCGAGCGGCATCTATTTTGTCCGCTATATCAATCCCGACGAGGAATCCCGCAAAGCCAGCCAAGGGGAAGGCATTCTCTCAAAACTGGCCTTCTGGAAAAGTGACGACGATACAAAAGCGGAGAAATATCAAATCCAGATCAGCGAAGTTGGCCTCAACAGCGAAGCCAGAGTCTTGAATGAGGATGGCACGCCTGAAGAATCGGGCACAGCCAAGCGCATTCTCAACTTGTTACACGAGCAGCTCAAATAAAGTTTCTGCAATCAGTGCCGCAATTGCGGCACCTGAGGCAGGTTGAAAATGCCGAATCTGTCTAATAACGGAGTAACCTGTGCGGATGAGTGCATAAAGGTTGTTCCCAGACCTCCCGGCTGCCGCCATCGCATGGAAAACCATCGCCCCTGTCTGTTTTTTGTCTGCCTGCCTTGATGGCAAAATCGCAGCATTGTAACTGGCTCTGACAATCAACTGCCCGGGGAGCTGCATTCACTCAGAAGCTGCTTGGGGATACTGGATGGTTGTTCATACAGCAGCATAATACATGTCAATATGCGCTGCTTTGTCTAAAACTTGCAAACTCCCCTGCCACCTGTCTGGCAAGGCACCCGGTATCCAGGCCAGTTGACGTTGAGCTGGATACCATGCCCCACTTGAGCGGCTCGCAAAACGGTAGGTTGCGCTTGCGCACCGGCACATACTCGTCATTCACGAAACTGAAAATTGCGAAGCCAGACTTTTCCCGACCACCGTAATTTAACGTCAGCGGGATTTTTCGATCCTTTTCGTTGAATAGAACGACTATTCGCCTCAAATGATCGAAAAATCCCGCTCAACCAGCCTCGCCCTCGCTACGATCGCTATTCTCGGACAGCCTCCTAGACTGCGGCCATCCAGACGCTTTTCGGCGGCAATACATCGCCGCAGTGGACATGACGTTGAAGAAATAGGCCTAAATCGGAGATTTCTAAACAGCTTTTTAGCGATAGTCAATCATTAACCCTACCCAATCAGGCTTTTATACAGGCTTGCGCTTTGCGCCATGCACAACGCCAAATATCCTGACAACCTCATTCGCAGGCATGCGCACAGCGCACCGAGTACACATAAAAAAACCGCCTTACCGGCGGTTTTTTTGACACTCTATGTGACTTAGTGTCCGTCAGGGATACCGCTATCGCCTTCTTTCAAGCACTTGCCGTTTCCGTCCAGGCCATGTGGGCAATCCATTTTTTCACCGGCAACAATTTTTTCGTAAGCTTCTTTCTCGGTTTCAGGAAGCGCTTGCGAAGGACGTCCACATGCAGATAAAAACAACACAGCCGTGACGATAGCAATTGCGTAAACAACTTTCATTATGAGTTTCCTTTTGTTAAAAATTACATAAAACCCTACAGCAAGGTTCAGTATATAACACAATCGTTTCACAACTCAAGCCCTAAAATTCCCCGTCGCGATCTGCTCACGCAGCCGCAAGATAAAACCTGCTACAAGACATTGAATTCAAACTCTTGCGATATAACCACTCCGCAAGAATTGATAAAAAAACAGAATTCAGCACACAATATGCCTAAAGACCATACTCGTCAAGAGGAGATTAAAACTGCACAATCCAACCCTCCTCGACCAGGCTTTTGATCCAAATGGAGACAAAACAACGTTGGCTACCAAACGGTGCGCAAGCGCACCCTGCGCCTCGGCGGCAACAACAACTCCGCAGAGTGTGCTTGCGCACCGCAAAACTTGTGACAAGCTTGACTGCAGGCATCTGCCTGCATGCTGCTAACAATCCAACTCAAAATAGGCATCCCTCTCCTTTTTCGCGGTCACCTCGCCCAAAGTCGATAGCACAACAAGGTTCCGAGGCCGCAGCCAGACAAGCATAGTCAGCGCAATCCATCACGCCACCACGTTATCCAGACGGGGAGCGCTGCAATGACTTACAGCTTTTGCCCGATCACGATAAAATCCCGATTAAAAATAATTTTTCAGTATCATCAATTTATATAAAATGGCTCGGGCTTTGTAATAAGGGAGGGTGGATGGAAAACAAAGAGCGCAATACATCTGAATTACTGCAATTAATCGTGGTACAGAACACCAATGCAGTCATCACAGTCAATCAAATAAAAAACTCACTGCATGAGCGAGGATTTGGCGTTTTACTGGCCATTGCCGCCCTGCCGCTTTGCCTGCCTGTTCCCGTCCCACCGGGATACACGACCTTTTTTTCAATCCCGCTTTTCATTTTCTCGATACAAATGATGTGGGGCATGAAGGCGCCCTGGATTCCCAAATGGCTGGCCGACAAGGAAATCAAGAAAGACAATTTGGAAAAATTAGTCAGCAAGGCGATGCCCTGGCTGCGCAAAATTGAAAGCTATCTGCATCCCAGACTGACTTACATCAGCGTGCACGCCTGGGAACGCATTATCGGGATTTTCGCGTTCATCTTCTCCATTTCCATCGCACTCCCCATTCCCCTGACCAATTTTCCACCCGGCTGGGGCATTCTCATCATGTCGCTGGGACTGCTCAGCAAGGATGGGCTCACCATCATCATCGGCATGATAGTCGGCACCATCGGCATTGGCATCACGGTCGTGGTACTCGCCTTGCTATGGATGGGTATTTCCATGCCGTCCTTTTATGGTTGATCGAAGCGCAGCACATGTCGATTCTTTTTACACTACTTACACCCGTCTTGGCCTCATTCCAAACTACCCTAAGATTCCCATTCATAAACATTTAGTTACACGCCATCACCGCACTCTTAAACGACTTGGCACATATTTTGCTTCATTAGAACTGTATGAAAATATATGCCCATGAAGCATTTTCAGTAACGCTTCAGACAGTTCAGACAAAATGATCATCGCGTTCACGGCGAGCCGCAACAGGTGCGCCAAGCCATCCATTGCTGAGCCGGTAGGGTGCCGCCCGCGCACCATAAAAAACCGGCAAGGGATTATTGCCGGGCCCATGTTCATCATTCACGAAATTGAAAATTGCGAAACCAGGGCTTTTTCCGGCAACGGCAATTTAGTATCAACCGAATGGTGCGCAGGCGCACCCTTGCACTGACTCAGGTTTGACAGCTAGCCACTGAAAGTGGCGTGGAAGCATAAATAAACACAAACCCAGGGCGGAATATTCCAAGGAGGCCTCAGCATGCGCATAGATTCCAGATTATTAGCGATATGGTTGGCTTGTTTAATGACGAGCAGCCTTGCACTCGCTCAGGACAAAAAAACGTCGCCCAGCCAAATCGCACAGGACACCGAAATGCTCGTGGCAGAGGCTCGGCGCCACGAACACGGTGAAGGTGTTCCCCAAGACAGAGAGAAAGCACTGGAATTGTATTGCCGCGCCGCGCAACGGGGTTCAGCCGAGGGACAATACGCGCTGGGATGGATGTACGCCAACGGCCGGGGCGTTGAACGCGACGACAACATCGCCGCACAGTTACTCACCATGGCAGCCGCCCAGGAGTATCTTCCCGCAAAAAAACTGCTGCAATTCATTCCGCCGCCGGATGAAACAAAAACACATTTCCCCGATTGCTGGCAAACATACCTCCACCGACCAACCAAAGAATTTTATGTCAGCCAGCCTGTCTTCGCATTGGTACAAAAATTAGCCCCCCAGTACCAAATCGATCCCTATTTGGTACTGGCAGTCATTTCCGTAGAATCGGCCTTCAATACACAAGCAGTCTCTTCTAAAAACGCACAGGGGCTGATGCAGCTCATTCCCGCCACAGCGGAAAGATTTCAGGTCAAAGATGCATTCGACCCGGAGGAAAACATCAAGGGCGGCATGGCTTACTTAAGATGGCTACTGGCCTTTTTCCAAGGCGATGTCGCGTTAGTGGCCGCCGCATACAATGCCGGAGAAGGCGCCGTGGAAAAACATGGCGGTGTCCCACCCTACCCGGAAACCGTCGACTACGTCAAAAAGATTCTTGGCCGCTACCAGAAAACCACCCATCCCTACCAGCCTGAAGCCACCAACAGAACTGCTTTTATTTTCACTCGCGCCGATCATTGAAGGCGGCTCGACCATAAATCAGGCCGGTATTTTGCACATTTGATCAGGCAGCATCGCACACCGACCTGATGTGTGCGCAGATGAATTTCCCAAAACAGCTCTCCGGTCACACCCTCTCACGACACCACCACAATCCAGAAAGATTAGGCAGCCCGAGCATGCAGGCCACTCCGCAGCCGCGCCAGACAGAAAATCACTTCGGACAGAAGACAAGATAATCTGTCTCCTTTATGAGACAAATAAAACACAAATAGAACAACCAGTTAGAAACTGTAAGTGATTTTTGTCACAAATACGACGACAAAAATTGTCGACACCCTCTAAAAATCTTTATAACACACTGATTAAACATCATTTATATTATTGGCACGAATATTGCTTATATTCCACCAGCGTTTCAATTTATAACTGATCTTTACCTACACTACTGCTTATATATGCAGAACTTTATAGACTGACATGCATTTGATTCGGACAAATAATCTATGAGGAATCGCTACCCATGCAGACCATGAACCAACCTCAGCTAGGAGCTTCAAGAAAAGCCCTTCAAGAAACATACCCGATACAAGATCAATATTCCTCTAATTACTTGGCCTTTGAAAGAGCTGCAGACCCCCTTCCCACTCTGCAATATCGCCCATCGCAAAACTGGATACACCCCACAGATCGAGCGGCCCAGACAGATTGTTTATTGCAAACTGATAGCTACAGCATTCATCTGGTAAGCACGCTCAAGCAACGCATCAAAGCCAGCACTCTCATCAAGCGCATGTACGCCTCTCGCGGCTACCAGACTGACAGTGCGTCAGTCTTCTCCGCAATCCCTTTTCAGTACACTTTCGAAGCACGCTGTGGGCAGCGAATCATTGGCACATTGACTTTAACCATAGATAGCAACAATGGATTGCTTGCCGATACACTTTATCAATCCGAACTAGACCAATTCCGTGAACAGGGACACAAGCCATGTGAAGTATCAAAATTAGCCTTCGCTCCCAACAGCAGCTCCAAGGAAATCTTTGCAGCCTTGTTTCACATTGCCTATCTCTACGCACACGTACTGCATGATGCACAGGATGCTTTTATTGAAATCAATCCACGCCATATGTCTTTTTACCGGCGCATGCTGGGCTTCTGCCAAATTGGACAACAACAAACCTGCCCCCGGGTCAATGCCCCAGCAGTACTACTTCATTTGGATTTGGAATACATGGGCGCGCAAATTACCGCCATGGCAGGACAACTCAGACAGAGGGAAAAAAGCATATACCCCCTCTTTCTCACACGAAGCGAAGAAGAGGGAGTTATTCAGAGAATGCAGCCAGAAAAAACAATCACACACACGCAACGTAAGTGCAACACTGATACTCGATTATCGCTGGCTAGAACATGATCACAGACGCGCCTGCTGCATTTATTCAGCAGCAAAAGGGGCTTGACAATCTTCAAGACACATCAGATCGCGCAACTCGTTATTCCTGTCATCTGTAACAAGCCGCCGCACCCAATCTGTCAGCCTAACACCCCCTGCGCTGTTCTCCAGGTAGAAATAACCATCTGGCGGCACGGGCTTGAACAGATCTATCAATGCTGCATGGAACACTCCTGCGCCTATGTAGTAATTTACATTTCTACTGGCAGCGACCCCATCAAAAGTGTCGCGCATTCTGACATGCCATTGCAGCCATGATTCGGGCGGTATATTGCCCCACTCATCCGGATCGTTAATTCCTGCATCGGTCTTCAGCATGGTATTCAAGAAAAATGCTTGAATACTATCCCATGCAGTGGAATAAAAGGCGAATCGGTCCCTTCTGAAATGGCCAGACAAGTCTGACACCAGCTGCTGATAAAAAGTATTTGCGTCATAACTACCCACACGATCAATACCGGGAATCCAGGTCGCCAGCGTATCTCTAACCCCCCAAGGCCCTCCGTCAACCGAATTAAAAACACGGTTGACAAAAGGTTGTGTGAACACCCCCGCAGCCGCATCTACCAGCAAGGCAACGATAGTTCTATTTGGATAAAGGCTTTGCAATCGTGAAAAATTAAGCACGGCACCATAAGCACCTGCACTTGAACCTGCTATCAGCACTTTTTCAGTATTTTTTCTGTCAAGATTCTGTTTCATCCATTCCCTGACTGCCATGAAATTATCGAATCCCCGATGCTGAACCATTACCGGGTTGCCGGAATTCACGAACCCAAGTGGGTCACTGTACAGCATGTCACGCGAACCGATATGCACATCGCCCGTACAATACGGAATAAAGATGATATTCCATTCACGAGTGGGATTGTCTTCGCGCGCAAGATCCATGATACCGCCGACTATTTCTGGCATATTTTCCGCTTCAATGGTCGGGTTATAAACCGGGCGCTCGCCTGCCACCAAGGAAGTCAAGCAAGTCGCACCATTCCAGCACGCCCCGCCTCCATTGAAATAGATAAGTGTCTTGTCCTTCTTGACACCCTCCCGGAAATAGAAATGAAAAGGCTGATTGGGCACACCCACTTCGTCTGGCAAATAGCTGAATGCGCAGCCTGGTTTGATACTTCTATCTTGACCATTATCATCTTCCACGGTCATTGTCGTACTTGAAACGTCTATTTTTTGCCAACCACTTGCAGCCACATTGAAAGCTAATAATACACATAAAAGATTTAGCAAGAATTTTATAAACCCCAGAAATCGGATCAAGTTCATTACCAATCCTCCCAAATGTAAAAGGCCACCAATATTATTATTGGCGGCCTTCAACTAATTAATTTAGGTACTTCAGAGTTGCTTAGGTAGCAATACCGCGTTGCCTTCTTCCTATACCAAGTCCAACAAGCCCCAGGCCCAATAACACCAATGTTGCCGGCTCTGGCACATCTACAAACGTACCACCGGAAATATCAGCAGTACCACCAAAGCACCAATCTCCCTCACCCGCAGTACCGTCGAAGCAACTTCCATCTACCACAGCTGCATCAAACTGATTTAAACGGCTTCGTAGATTTGAAAATGAGGCAGTAATATCTATATCCGCAAAACCGCCGCTGCCATCAGGTATTGAACTTCCATTCAGGAAACTTGCCACCGAACCAATACCGAAGCTACCGCTCAAGTCAACATCATAGAGTCCAGAAGTACTGCCAGAAAGGGTTGATGCTCCGACCAAAGTTCCAGTGCCGGTAATCTCACCATGGTTATTGAATCTAGCCCATTCGGTCAGTCCACCAATATCTATTAGATTACCCGGAGAACCAGCCGGGTTGGTCAGCAAATTTGGAAGCGGCGCATCGGCGCGATAGATGTCAATCATGCCCGTATCAAATGAAACCGCCGATCCCGCTGATTCTGTGAAGCCAGCAGAATTGTTAAACGTGGCGATGTAATACAAAGTACAAGCGCCACCACCCGCACAATAACTGCCTTCGCCATTAACAGTTGTAATCTGGCCATAGGCAGTTACGTTCTGGCCGTTTCCATCAATTAGTGTTTGAGCTAAAGTAGCTGTTTCAAAATGAAAATTTAATGGATTATCACCTAGAGCACCAAAATCAATACCCCCGACAACAATAGCATTAGCCGACATCGAGGCAACCAAAGCACCACCCGCAAGGGTAGCAATCGCCATTTTCTTAAATTTGTTTATCATCATCTTGCTCCTTAGATTAAGGTCTAATTAGACTTACGTCTCACTTATGAAGACTAGAATTCTAGCTCACTTCAATATAAGCAAGTTGCATGCCACTTCATTGGCAAGGTATAAACAACATATATTACAACAGGTTAGGACTGGCCTGCTTTTCACAAGGCGCTCAGCACATAATAGTGTAAAAAATCCCGACAGAACCGATAATGGAATCATTAATCAATTCCATACCTACCAGGCGCCAAAATTCCTGCAGGATCGAGTGCAGCCTTGAGTTTCTGATTAAATTCCTTCAATTCCGGACAGCACTGGTACAATTTCTGCCATCCGTTAACCCCGGCACGGAAATGCTGATATCCCTTGCTATGCGATAAATCCAGAATGGCACTGTAAAGCTGTTCGGCACGCGCACACTCTGTTTCATCCAGGCGATCGTACAAGATAACCATCAATGGACAAACGCTACGCGCATTGAAAATCATGGTCGTCATGTAAAAATCGAAGTTGAATTTTTCAAACAACAGCTCGCATTCCCGCGTAAACGCCACGACTTCACTTCCGCGAAAAGGAAGCACAGGCACAGACCACAAAATACCCAGATCATCGCGCCCAACGTGAATATCCTTTACCGGGCGCTTCTTTCTGTATCGAAAATACCCCCGTCGTACAACGGTCTCTACAGGCTTTCCTTCATGCAGGTCGATCAGACCCGGAAAGAGTCGAACTAATGCCAGCGAAGTGCCGAGTATTTTTCGTATGGCAAAATCGATCAGCTTCAGCCACAACCCAGATTGGATTGTTTCCACTGCTTCAATTTGTTTACGAATGAAATGCGCACGCTTTTTAGTGAACACATTGATGCGTGTACAGGAATCCGATGCTTTCAATATTTTTTTTGCAAGCCGACTCGCGGTTTTGACCATGGAGCTGTGCCCATAAATACCAAAAGAACCTGTCCAGCCAGGAACGGAATATTTATGCTTGAGCGCTTCGAGCTGATCGCGGCTGATAGCCTTTTTAGGCTCTATGCCCTCATCAATCGCCTGTGTCAATAGCGTCAGAATCGCGACGCTGTTGGAAAATCGGCCGGTTTCATGGATCACACCCGACAGCATCAATTCCCGCACAGTGTCCATGCATTTTGCCAGCGCGGCATTATCCTGGATATTCAGGCTGAACAGAGTGTAGTCCTGCGGCTTGCGCATCAGCCAAATTCCCGCTTTGGTGACAACACCGTAATTCGACTGACTGAATAGGCCTTCTATATACGGCCCAACGCCCCATTTGTATAAATGGGCAGCGCCTTTCCCAGCTTCTTTATTGGCAATACCGGTATGGATCATACTGCCATCGGCAAGCACGACCTCATAACCGCACAGATGTGCAAAGTGGTCACCGTATTTGGTCACACCTACGCCACGGTCCAGTGCATTACCTATGACACTGCCAGTTGGTGGTCCGCCGGGGGAATCCGTCCACAATGGATAATTATTTTCCTCGAGAAAGCGATTGAGCGCTTCATAAGTCACACCAGGCTCAATAATGGCATAGGCTAACTCTTGATCAACATGAATGATTTTGTTCATTCGATTCAACAGGACCACAAACGAATCCTCACTTGCACTGGTATTCAAATAACCCCAGTTCTTGCCTGTACTGTAAACCCAGAGTTTGACCTTATAATCAGCGGCAAGCCTGACCAGGGTTTGTATTTGTTCACTTGATTCCGGATAAATAAATGCCTGGGGCCTGCGTGCGTTGACAACCGGATCCTTTGCCAGCAAGTCATAATCATCGCCTGATCTGATGATTTGGGTCTCATTAAAATGCGTCATGAGCAACTCGATAAAGATATCCGTCTTTGTGCTCATCTCATCACCGTCATTGTCCAGTTTTGTAACATTCGCCAAACTCATTTAGTATTCCCCGCGAAAAATGATCGGGACACTTTTTCATACTCCTGTTTGAATTGGCATCCCTGAAAGCAGAAAGCGCCACCGCAAACCAACCTTGCAGCGCGGCTTGCAATGAAAGAATTTTCACCATGTATATTTATTAGCGACAGTTTATACTGATAGATTGAATTCCAACATTTCGACATAACTTTTTTGAAACAAATCGTGTAGATGCTACCCCTCGGGTTGTATACCGCCTAAGACAAACATGCTGAGAATCTGGTCAAATTTTTCATTGTCACTCCGCAATCTCACACGCCACAAACGACGCAGTGGCATTTCGATCGGGTCAGTCGCTTTCGGGATCACTGCGCTGATTCTGGCCAGCGGTTTTATCGAATGGATTTTCGATGACTTTCGGGAAACCACTATCAAATCCCAGCTGGGCCACTTGCAAATTGTCCGGCCCGGGTATCATGAAATGGGCAAGTCCGATCCTTATGCCTTTCTCCTGCCGGATAATTTGCCACAGCTGAACGACCCCGGTGATGAGATACATCAAATTGCGGCAATTGTGCCGCGGCTGAGCTTCAGTGGTTTGATCAGTCACGACGAGGCGACGCTCTCATTCATCGGCGAGGGCATCGATCCACAGGAACAGCTTTACTTCGGCGACGCCCTACAAATTTCGGCAGGCAAAAACCTGTCGCCCGACCGGCCTCACCATCTCATCATGGGCGAAGGCTTGGCGCGCAACCTGGGCGTCACGGTGAACGACCAGGTGGTGTTACTGGTCACTACCGCCTCGGGGGGGCTAAATGCCGTTGAAATGACCGTAGGCGGGCTGTTCTCCACCGTAACCAAATCCTATGACGACAATGCGCTGCGATTGCCGATTGAGACTGCCCGCAAGCTGCTGCGCACACCGGGCGCGCATAGTTGGGTCGTGCTGCTCAACGACACCGATCAAACCGATACGGTTCTGGCAAAATTGCGCGATACGCTCCCCAGCGATCAATTCGAGATTGTGCCTTGGTATGAACTGGCTGATTTCTATAACAAAACAACCGTATTGCTTGCCAAACAGGTTCAGGCCGTCAAATTGGTCATCGCACTGATTATTCTGCTCAGCATTTCCAATACGATGACCACTAACGTGATGGAACGAACCGGCGAAATCGGCACGGCCATGGCGCTAGGCGTCAAACGTGCCGGGATTTTGCGCCAGTTTCTGCATGAAGGGATGTTAATCGGCTGCATTGGCGGCTTGATTGGCATAGGGCTCGGCATGCTGCTCGCCGAGATGATCTCCAATATTGGTATTCCCATGCCACCGCCCCCCGGGATGGCGCGGGGATATACCGGCGAGATACTTGTTTCGTCAAATATGATGCTGGAAGCCTTTCTTCTCGCCATTCTCACCACGCTCGCAGCCAGCGTTTATCCCGCCTGGAAGGCTTCGCGCATGCAGATTGTGGATGCGTTACGGCATAATCGGTAATTATCATAGCGAGACTTGCAAATCCGATACCATGCGGATCGTTGTGTATAATTCTGGGTTACCGCGCCGCTTCGCGGCTCGCAACGACGAGGTGTGCAGCGTACGCTTGTGTACCATGAGACCCAGATTGCTCCGCTGTGCTCACAGTGGCAGTGGATACAGATGCCAGTTACCTTTGATCTTTGGTGTGTTTGCCCCCATAATGCCAGTCATGAAAACTTTTTCTGCAACAGAATGAAAATACTGACTTTATTGGCCTTCTGCTTGTATTCCCTGCCAGCTTTCCCAGTGGATGTTGCGCCGCGCATTTCTGATCGGGAAATTATTGAATCGCTGGCGGAGCTGAAAGCTGGGCAAAGATCGCTTCAGGAAAAGATGGACCAGCGCTTTACTGCCACGCAGGAACAAATGGATTTGCGCTTCAACACTATGCAGGAACAAATGGAATTGCGCTTCAACACTATGCAGGAGCAAATGGATCTGCGCTTTGCTGCCATGCAGGAGCAGATCGATCAACGGTTTGCTGCTGTCGATCAGCGCTTTGTTTCGATTGATCAGCGATTCGAGTTTCTGCAACAGTTGATGCTGGTAATGATCGCCGCCATATTCGGATTGATCGGTTTCATCGTTTGGGACCGGTACACCACGCTGCGCCCGATGGATCAGCGGTTGCGGCGAATCGAAGAGGATCTGGAGAATGATCTCGAGCTGAAAGCACCCGATGGTTCGCGCATTATCCGCCTGATCCATGCGCTGCGCGAGCTCGCCAAGGAAGATAAAAAGCTGGAAGCCGTTCTGCGCAGTTTCTCGTTGCTGTAGCACGCTTGTGGAAAGATGGAATAAATCCCTATTGATCGCTGCGGACATAGCACAGCAATCCCGAACAACGGCAGAACCCGAGTCACGGATCACTGCCGCGCGACTAACTAACCAGTGTTTCTTTGTTACATATGTTTAAACTCGCTCTGCGTAACGTTTTCCGGCAAAAAACACACACCCTCATGACACTGGTAGCGATCATTGCCGGGGTGGTCAGTATTATTCTGGCTGGAGGATGGGTGCAGGATATTTATGTGCAATTGGGTGAGGCCCTCATCCATTCACAGAGTGGCCATTTGCAAGTCTACCGCCAGGGATACTATGAGGCTGGCTCACGCTCTCCGGAAAAATATCTGATGGAGACGCCTGACTTGATCAAACAGCGCATTGCGAAGGAAGCAGAAGTCGAACAAGTGATGGCGCGGCTCAATTTCTCCGGCCTGCTCAATAATGGCAGAAGCGATCTACCCATTATCGGCGAAGGCGTGGAGCCCGGACTGGAAAGCGAATTGGGCAGCCTGGTCATGCTGACAGCTGGACGCCAGCTAACCGATAGCGACGCTTTTGGTATCTTGCTGGGTAAAGGGGTTGCACAGGCGCTGCAACTCAAGCCGGGTGATCCAGTCACTTTATTGGCCAACACACTGGATGGTGCGCTCAATAGTCTCGATTTCGAGGTCATTGGCATCTTTCAGAGCTACTCCAATGACTTTGATGCACGCGCAGTCAGGATTCCGCTGCCTGCCGCCCAGGAATTGCTGGGCACAACGGGCGTTAACGCGCTTGTCGTTTCGCTGCAGCACACTGAGGCTACTGAGCAGGTCGCGTTCCGGTTAGCGCAACGGCTTGAGGCATTCGGACTGGAAGTCAAAACCTGGATGGAACTGAACGATTTTTACGAGAAAACCGTGGAATTGTATAAGGGCCAGTTTGGCGTGCTGCAATGGATCATTCTGGTCATGGTCATACTTAGCGTTGCCAACAGCGTCAACATGAGTATTTTTGAACGTGTCGGTGAATTTGGCACCATGATGGCCCTGGGTAATCGCAGCAGCCAGGTGTTCTTACTCATTCTTTACGAAAACTTCCTGCTGGGGCTGATCGGCGGCGGATTGGGTGTCGGCCTGGGTATTTTCCTGGCCACGACCATTTCTGCCATTGGCATTCCGATGCCGCCGCCACCCAATGCCGATCTGGGTTATGTCGCTCGTATCCAGGTTGTTCCCTCCGTCATATTGCTCGCACTGAGTATCGGCTTCATCGCCACAGTCATTGCAGCATTACTTCCTGCCAGGCATGTGGCACGGATACCCGTTGTCGATGCCCTCAGACAGAACCTGTAGGGGGAAAGAAGCATTTTTTATTGCGTTACCGCTGCACGGTGCATGGAGCCCCCAGGAGGAATAGCTATCAAGCGTAGCGTGTGTTTACGCACCGTGACAAACGCCTTGTCTAACCGCCTCTCCGTTGCAAAGACCAGCCAGCGGCAAGTTAAGCTGTTATATTGTCGCTGAGATTCAGAATCCCGCTCAACTTCCAAGTGTAAAGTTTTCCGACACTCGCTTATAGGCTCCTCAATCTCATCAAAAAGAGAACCGCAATTCGGTATAGACCCTGTCATTATTTGCAAACCTGCCAAAGAGTCCGGTCGGCGGGCCATCGAAGATATCGGCGCCAACCGCTATGCGCCAGTTTCTCGCGAAATTCCAGCCAAGACGGGGTCGAAGCATGCGTTCGCTGCGATTAAGGCTTTGAATCAGTAACACCTGCGCATCAAAATCCCGCCAGAAGTTGCCTTGCAGGAAAACGCTTGCACCGTTTTCGTATCTGTCCGCAAAAATATCCCGGTCGTAGCCCAGAAAAACGCGCTGAAAGAACTGCAAATTCAGGCGCACATCCTCGGGCAGTGGAAAATCCAGGCCGAGTGCATAGTCGATCGTATCCTGCCGCACCAGGCCATCGGGTTCGGTCATGCGGGTAACGTTGAAGCGGCGTCCATGAGTGTAAACAAATTCCGCCTTGAGCACCGCGCCGCCCAGATCTTTGGTCAGTGTTCCGCCTGCCTGATCGATTTGGCCATGGCGCGCCTGAAATAGCAGCGGTTCATCGGGCTGACTGACACGATGGAAAGTAGGACTGGCATCCAGGCTGTGATAATAAAATGCCGAGATATCCCAGCCCCGGATCAATTGGGAGAGACGTATACCATAATTCGAATTGGCCAGATTTCTGCCTGAGCGATCTTCCCCCAGGAATCTGACTGGTACCGGCTCAGGCAATGCGAAGGGATAAAACTGTGCCCCCGGCCGGCCGATTTCATCCAGGCTCGCGAAGGGAATCCAGACCAGGTCGGCGTGAAAGTCATGCTTTGAGTATTCGGTACGAATGGCCCACTGCGGTATACGCAAGATATCGAAATCGGGCAGGACGAATTCGCGCATATCTCTTGCAGACACAACATCCGCAAAAAATAATCCGACCATCTCCCCCCAGATGATGTGCTGGCGGCCCACACGGATATCGAAATCCTTGACCGAAATATCCAGGTAATTTTCCCGCAGAAACAGTTCAAAGCGATGATCTCGGCGCACAGACCGTGGATAAAAATCCGAAATATCATGGATGGCATCATAATCAATCCGGGCGCTCAATTTCCATTTGATGTTTGGACTCAACTGACCGAGATTGGACAGCTCCGAACGCAACCGCAGCTTGGATGCATGCGCCGGTTCTGCATAAGTGTGCGCGAACTCCAGTTGAGAAAAACCGCGCCAGGAAGCTGTCTGCTGAAACACACGTTGAGGAAAACCGGCATCGGCACCGTTATCATCCTCATCTTCGAATAAATCGTCCAGGGCAGTAGCCTGTGCCACATGCGTCGCAAAAACCACATCCGGAGAAAAGGCTGGTGTCCGGGGGCCGCTGTCCAGGGAACCGCATTCCGCAATGCCGCTCCATAACGCCAGGCATGACAGCAACAGGTTCCCCAGTTTTTGGGTCGACCATTTCATGGCACTGAAAAATGCTGCATCATCTCTCATTAAGCTGATTAGCGTTTTGAGTTCCGGAAAGCTGTTTGGTTATGCGAACAAAGCCGGCCTGAAACAGGCATATCCAATCAAGCTCCTGCTGGTAAAGCCCGTCACAACGTTATTCAAGGTGCATGATTGCAAAAAATTCCTGGCATCCCTGCTCACAAGACGGCATGCTCTTCGACAAGTTGTCCGTCTTCTATCTGTACGAGCCGTTCGGCCAGCGCCATGACTTTGGCATCATGGGTGGAAAACACAAAAGTCGTGCCGCTATCCCGGTTGATCTGCTTCATCAACTGTAGAATACCCTCTCCTGTTTGATGGTCGAGATTCGCGGTGGGCTCATCGGCCAGGATAATTTTGGGGTGCGTGGCCAGGGCACGTGCAATGGCCACGCGCTGACGCTGGCCACCGCTCAGTTGATTGGGCCGATGACGTGCAAACTTGGCCAATCCAACGATGTCGAGAAATTTTACAGTACGTTCGCGGCGCGCCTGTGCATCCAGCTCCTTGAATTGCAGCAGAGGGTATTCAACATTCTCTTCTGCGGACAATACCGGAAAAAGATTAAATGTTTGGAAAATAAAGCCGATAGTTCTAGCTCTAAGCTCGGCCAGTTGATCGGGTGTTTGTCCGCTCGTATCCTGACCATTGATAAGGATCTTTCCAGCAGAAGGCTTGTCGATACAACCAATCAGATTAAGCAGTGTGGATTTTCCGCTACCCGATGGACCGGCGATGGCAAGAAATTCACCGGCCTCTATTTGTAGATTAATGTCCTTGAGCGCCTGGACTCGGTTGGTACCGAGAATATATTCTTTGCAGACGTTTTCAAAATACACAATACACATTACCTGACCCTGAACAAATCGTTTGTAGGGCACCTCTAAAAATCCATATTTCGTCACAATACGTCGTTGTTCACAAAAAATGTCTCCTCACATATCCATCATATGCTGCATCAACATTTTTTGTTCTCGCCTCGTCTTGTTTAAAACCCTGAATTTTTAGAGATCCCCTGTAGTTTAACTGGATAACTTTCTTATAAAAGCCCAATATGACACTTAATCCTCATGCATATTTACTGATTGCCGGCACTTTTTTACTGGTCCTGGCACAGAACCTGTTTTTACCTTCGGCCAAGGCGGAAGAAGTCGATACTTTGGCTCAGAGTATACTGGAAAAAGCGGATGAGATTCGCTTCCCGCGCGACAGTTTCCAGGTCGAAGTTGCCATTCGCACCACTTCAGATAATCAGCCTGAAGCTCTCCACCGCTACCGGGTGCTTTCCAAAGGCAATGAGAACAGCATCGTCCTGGTGACCGAACCCGCTTCCGAACGTGGCCAGGCCATTCTCATGAAAGGACGCGATCTATGGATTTTCATGCCCAGCGTATCACAACCCATTCGATTATCGCTTTCACAACGATTGACGGGCCAGGTTGCCAACGGCGATATCGCTCGCGCTAATTTTTCAGGAGATTACCACCCCAGACTGCTGCACGAAGAAAATATCGACAATGAAAATTATTATGTACTCGAGCTGACGGGCGTGGATCGGTCCGTCACCTATCAAAAAGTACGATTATGGGTAAATAAATCCCGTTATTCGCCGTTTAAAGCAGAGTTCTATTCTGTATCTGGCCGCTTGCTCAAGACCAGTCATTATGAAAACTTTGAAATGGTACTAGGCAAGCTGCGCCCGACACGCTTGATCATGGAAGACGCACTGAAACAAAACGAAATTTCGGTGCTAGATTATTCGAATATGAAATTACGCAATCTACCCGACAAGGTTTTTACCAAGAATTACCTAAAGAGGCTCGAGTAGGTCAGCGACCACCTGTTGATATCTGAGTTTGTGAAGACATCATAGCACGCGCCCGGGCGGTCATGGATTGACGTTTTATAACCGGTGAAGCAGTCGTACTGCTGTACCCAATACAACCTGGCCGCAGATTAATCAGGTCATTCACGAACGCTTAAACCATTTCAAAGAGGTATCGATATGTTCTCGCGAGAATCCGCACACCTGGGCACGTCCTTTGAGCAATATTTCAGGATCGTGCCAGCATTAACCGAGGCATTGAAACACGAAGCTTATCGCGTTCGTCACTCGGTTTATTGTGATGATCTGCAGTTCGAACTGACTCGATACAATAAATTCGAGATGGACGAGTACGACGCGCATGCATTACATCTCCTGATTCGCAGCATCCGGAGCGAAACCTTTATTGGCTGCACCCGCATCATTCGCCCCTCGTCGGATGTGGCCGACGGGCTCTTGCCGTTCGAAAGCGCTTGTGCCGGAACCCTGGATCGCTCCATGATAGACCCATCAAAGTTACCTAGAGATAAAATTGCCGAAGTCTCTCGCCTCGCTGTCGTGGCAACCTTTCGCCGCCGCAAAGGCGAAGAAATTAGACCTCTCGATATCACGGAAGCGGACTATGGTGCCGGGCCCATTCCCCGTTTCCCTTATATTCCACTCGGCCTGTATATCGGAACTGTCGAATTGGCGCGTATACATAATATCCAGATACTGTTCATGCTCACCGAAGAACGGCTGGCAAAACATTTCAGCCGGCTAGGCGCCCAACTTGAATTTATTGGCGCACCTGTCGAGCATCGTGGCCTACGCTTCCCATCCATGGTATATGTCGGCGACATTATCAACAATATGCGGCCGATCTTTCGTCCGCTTTATCAGACCATTGCCACAGAGATCAGAGCCTGTCTGGCGGAAAAAACAATTGTGACCCCATCCATCGAGGCAGAACACAGAATCATCGGTTTTTAGTCTGATCAGGAATGGGCCCTGTCAGCAATGCCCATTGGAAAGGTGAGAAGTCATCCAGCTTACCCATAACACCTGAATCTGGCCTTCTCAAACGAGAGGCCTGTCGTATTCGGTTCTCAAAGTACAGATCAAGACGTAACTTTACTGAATGGGTGGTCCATTCCAGGGCGTCAGAACATGTCACCAATCGAGAATCCGTGCCAATGCCTTTGCATCAATAACCTGCATATCCCCATACCAGGCCGGATAGCGACACAATAAAATCACTGACTGTAATCAAATTGTCACAATCGGGCGCGATAATACTCGAATTGTTGGCTGTCATGACGATTACGCTGTCACCGGTTATGGTAAACCCTAGTACTCCGTTCCGCCAAAACGCTTACATGAAATCGCGCCTTCGCCTGTCATGCGTTGTTGCAAATCCTCGCCATAGCTACGGCTATGACTGCGGTTTGCGCCTAGCCTGGCAGGCGAATCCATCGATTTCATTTGTAAGCTAATTGACGGAACGGAGTACTAGGAGGCTGTCCGAGAATAGACTGATCTACTGCGGACGAGCCTGATTGGCCGGATTTTACGATCCTTTTTGTTAAGTAGAACGACTATTCGCCTCAAATGATCGAAAAATCCAACTCAACCAGCCTCGCCCTCGCTACGATCGCTATTCTCGGACAGCCTCCTAGCATTTACCGATAATAGATCAAACTGGTTTTTACTTTTCCTGCAGAACTTTCCACACACGAAAATGCTAAAAAGATTCAACCATCGCGCCCTTGTTGCTGCGCTGTTGGCTTTGTTTATTTCACACGGCACACACGCACAACAACTGATTTTATACGTCGATACAGTCACCAAACAGGTCTACACAGAACCCGGTAAAAACAGGGTAAGACTTGGCACTTTTCAGCAAGTGGAAGATAAATCGGCACTGACTTCCGATGAACCTGAAACCAGGCCGGACAAACCAGCGGTCAAACAATCGGAAATCGACCTTGAACAAACCAAGGAGGAACTCCGCAAAGTCCAGCGAGAGCTTGAAGAACAGCTGATGGCCAAGGAAAAGGCTGCCGAGGAAATGCTCGAGCAGGCAATCGACAAAAAGCTTGATAAAGCAACTCGTGCGGCGGATGCGATCATGCGCAGCAAAGTTCCCACAGCCATCAAACCTGATGTGGAAAAGAAATGGCATGACCGGATCGGTGTGCGCGGCTATGTCCAGTTCCGTTACAACAAAAGTTTGTGGGGCGATAAGGACCAGGTCTCGTTCTGGCCGGATAGCTCAGTCGGGCCGGATAAATCATTCCTGATCCGGCGTGCGCGGCTGATTCTTTTCGGCAACATCACCGACCATCTCTACCTGTATATCCAACCGGATTTTGCCAGTACGCCGACAGGTTCCAGCACGACACATTTTGCGCAACTGCGCGATGCTTACGGTGATATTTTCTTTGACAAGAAAAAGGAGTTCCGTATTCGGGTCGGGCAATCCAAGATTCCCTACAGCTTTGAAAACATGCAGTCCAGCCAGCTCCGCCTGGCACTGGATCGTAACGATGCGCTTAATAGTTGCTGCCGGGACGAACGTGATATCGGGGCATTCTTTTACTGGACGCCTACCCACATCCGGGACCGGTTCAAAGACCTTATCACCAAGAACCTGAAAGGCTCGGGCGATTACGGGATGTTTGCCTTCGGTGTTTATAATGGACAAGGCGCCAACCGCGTCGAACTGAATGACCAGGTCCACATGGTCAGTCGCTTTACCTACCCCTACCAATTCGACAACGGTCAAATTTTCGAAGCGGGTGTGCAGGCCATCCACGGACGTTTTGTTCCGTCAGCCGGTCCTAACGCCGATGGCATCACACCAACGAAAGATGCGCCCAATAAGGGCTTTAAAGACCAGCGTCTTGGTGTGCATGCGGTACTCTACCCTCAGCCATTCGGTCTGCAAGCCGAATGGAACTGGGGCAAAGGCCCGCAGCTAGATGGCAGCCAAACGGTAATCGGCAATGGAACCTTGAATGGCGGTTATGTGCAGGCCATGTATAAATATGACAGTGAACGATGGGGTACCCTGTTTCCATTTGTCAAATGGCAATACTTTGATGGCGCGCTGAAGTTCGAGCGCAATACCCCCCAGAACCGCGTGAGAGACCTGGAATTTGGTCTGGAGTGGCAAATTTTTCCGGAGCTTGAAATTGTGGCAACTTATGCCATGATGAATCGTACCGATGTCAGAAACTCGCCCTACGATCGATTCAAGGCCGATATTCTCAGATTTCAGCTGCAGTGGAATTATTTCTAAATACAGCTGCCTGTACCTGCATAATTGAGTTGAGTGCAATAGCTGCATTGCATCCGTTCCGCAACCTGTGTGGTGCACCTGTGCACCGATTAGCTGGTGACTGTACCATATGCGGCTCATTTGCCAGTGGGTAGGATTTCCTGCACATGAGTAGTCCACCGCACGTTGCCATTGCAAGTCATGCGGGCAGCGTGGTGGCCCGGAAAGTCGCGTGATCACCCGTGTCTCGCCTTGCTGAAGCTTCAGGGTGCACAAGCGCACCCTTGGGTGGTGCAATGTGCATGGGAATACACGCGCCGTACGGTGAATGCAAAACTTTAGCTGAATAAAGCAGGCGTTTTAATCCCGGAAATTACGGAATTGTAGGGGTTGCTCGTTAATGCTGCTTTTAACGAGCTGTATCACTTCCTGCAAAATATCACGCTTGGTGCTGGCCACGCGCACCACTTCGCCCTGGATGCTGGCCTGGGCTTTAAGCTTGCTGTCCTTAATCAGCTTGATGATCTTTTTTGCCAGATCGCTCTCCACCCCGGTTTTTACCGTGACTTTCTGCCGGACTTTATTGCCACTGATCTTTTCAATCGTGCCTTTATCCAGACTGCGGACATCGATTTCACGTTTGGTACACTTGGCGATCAAAATATCCATCACCTGGGAAAGCTTGAATTCATCATCGGCATAGACCTGGAGCTCGTAATCGCTCTGCTCGACTCTCGCATCCGAACCCTTGAAATCGAAGCGTGTCCCCACTTCCTTATTGACCTGATCGACAGCATTGCGAATTTCCTGCTTATCCACCTCGGAAACAATATCGAATGAAGGCATAAATTTTTCCCCAATTCAGTTATTTCACTACCTTCCGATTAGCTGGAAAGGAAATGATGCCATTATTTCATGCGTTTATAGACCATTTTCAGAATGCATGCAGCCCGAAAAAGTTCATCATCGGTGATTATGATGCGCAAGCGCACCCTACAATGGTCCGTCAACCATCGCCATGCATCAGGTTTTACGACGCGCCTGTGCAATACGCATTCTCAATGCATTGAGCTTGATGAACCCTGCTGCGTCAGCATGATTGTAAGCGCCTTCGTCGTCTTCAAAAGTCGCGATATTGGGATCGAACAATGAATCCGTCTTCGAATCGCGCCCGATCACCATAACGTTTCCTTTGTACAGCTTGACACGTACCCAGCCATTCACGGGAGTCTGTGATGCATCGATCATGGTTTGCAAAAGTTTCCGCTCCGGACTCCACCAGTACCCGTTATAAATCAAGGCTGCATAACGCGGCATCAGGTCATCCTTCAAATGCGCCACTTCCCGGTCGAGCGTGATGGACTCGATCGCACGGTGCGCACGCAACATGATTGTACCGCCCGGGGTTTCATAGCAGCCGCGTGATTTCATGCCAACATAGCGATTCTCGACCAGATCCAGGCGGCCAATGCCATGTTTGCCGCCCAATTGATTGAGTTTGGTCAACACGACGGCTGGAGAAAGTTTCTCGCCGTTCAGTGCAACAATGTCACCATGCTCGTATTCGATATCCAAATACTCCGGTTCATCAGGCGCAGCCTCAGGAGATACCGACCAACGCCACATGGATTCTTCAGGTGCTTGGGCAGGATCTTCCAGCGCGCGCCCTTCATAGGAAATATGCAGCAAATTGGCATCCATGCTATAGGGGGAGCCTGCCTTCTGCTTCATCTCGATCGGAATCCCCTGTTTTTCCGCATAAGCCAGCAGCTTCTCACGCGAGGTCAGATCCCATTCCCGCCAGGGCGCGATGACATGAATATCTGGTTGCAATGCATAATAGCCCAACTCAAACCGGACTTGATCATTACCCTTTCCGGTTGCGCCATGCGACACGGCATCCGCCCCCGTTGCGCGGGCGATCTCGACTTGCCGCTTGGCAATCAAAGGCCTGGCAATACTGGTGCCAAGCAGATATTCTCCCTCATAAACGGTATTGGCACGAAACATGGGGAATACATAGTCGCGCACAAACTCCTCGCGCAAGTCTTCAATAAATATTTCCTTGATTCCAAATTGTTTGGCCTTGGCGCGTGCCGGTTCGATTTCCTCACCCTGGCCAATATCAGCGGTGAAGGTCACGACCTCACACTGATAAGTATCTTGCAGCCATTTTAGAATGACCGAAGTATCCAAGCCCCCTGAAAACGCCAGAACAGTTTTCTTAATTTTATTCATATCGTTAATTCTCAATCAAAATTTTTGCCAGGCCCAGGAGGCTGTCCGAGAATAGACTGATCTACTGCGGACGATTCTGGCTGGCTGGATTTTCCGATCCTTTTCGTTGAATAGAACGACTATTCGCCTCAAATGATCGAAAAATCCCGCTCAACCAGCCTCGCCCTCGCTACGATCGCTATTCTCGGACAGCCTCCTAGGAAATCACCTGATATCAATCTTGCCCAGCAGCAAGTACTCCATCAAAGCCTTCTGGGTGTGGAGGCGATTCTCTGCTTCATCCCACACCACGGACTGCGGCCCATCGATCACTTCCGCATCCACCTCTTCCCCTCGATGAGCGGGCAGACAATGCATGAACAGGGCATCCTGCTTCGCATAGGCCATCATCTCGGCGTCGACTCTGAAATCGGCAAAATCATTCTTGCGTACAGCAGTCTCTTCTTCAAACCCCATGCTGGTCCAGACATCTGTGGTAACCAGATCGGCATCCTTGACCGCATCAAACGGGGAGGAAAACTGCTCATAATGATCTGTTCCATACAAACCAGCCCGTTCGGGTTCCACTTCATAACCCGGCGGGGTGGCCACATGCACGTTGAAATCGAAAATTTCCGCTGCCTGTAGCCAGGTATTGCACATGTTATTCGAATCACCGATCCAGGCCACCGTTCTGCCAGCAATGCTGCCACGGTGTTCTGTAAAGGTAAAAATGTCTGCCAGGATCTGGCAAGGATGGTATTCATCGGTCAGGCCATTGATCACCGGCACACGCGAATTCTCGGCAAAACGTTCGATGATCTGGTGCTCGTAAGTGCGAATGGTGATGATATCCACCATCCGTGAAATCACGCGCGCCGCATCCTCTACCGGCTCGCCACGCCCCAGTTGCGTGTCGCGCGTGGAAAGGTAAATAGCGCTGCCACCCAGTTGGTGCATCCCTGCCTCGAATGACAGACGGGTACGGGTCGAATGTTTGTCAAAAATCATGGCCAGCGTGCGATCCGTCAATGGCCAGTAACGGCGGTATTGCTTGAATTCGTTCTTGATCCAGCGTGTCCGGTCGAACAGATACTCGTATTCCGTCCGCTCGAAATCCTTGAACTGCAAAAAATGCTTGGTTTGCATAAACTGTACTGCCTGCTAGTAAAAAAACATCGTAACGATCGAGCATGCGGCTGATTGGCCCGGTTTGCCATGCCATATGCTTGAAACAGCAGCGAACTGTCCGGTTACATGAAAAATATCGAATATCCGCCCATATTCGGCTATGGGCCGATCAACGATTCTCAGCCCGATATCCTATCTTGCCAAGCAAGCACCTCAAGTGGGATTGCCAATAAAATTCGGGTAGATTGCAGCATCATAACTTATCGCAGGTTTTGCGGTGCGTAAACACACCCCGAGCATGAGGGGCATGCCATGCGCCATGCTGTGCTGAGCATCGAAACCCAGACGGTACCGAATAATCCAGGCAAGGGCCGGCTACTTCAGCCGATCCGCAAGCAACCGGTCGATGAGGTCGGATGTCTGGGCCACCACTTGCTCCGCCTCCGTCTGCTGCATATTCAATGCAGGTAACAAACGCACCACTTTTTCAGAAGTCACATTGATCAACAACTGACATTCCAGCGCCTCGCGCACAAGTTCTCCACAAGCGATCGGCAGCTCGATACCAATCATCATCCCCTGCCCCCTGATTTTCAGAACCTCTTGCCAGGCCTGCAGCCGCTGCCTGAATTGCTCGCGCATAAAATCGCCAATGGTAACCGCATTGGCCAGCAATGCTTCCTGCTCGATTACTTCTAGGGTCGTCAATGCCGCTCTGCATGCAAGCGGATTCCCGCCAAAGGTCGAGGCATGGTTGCCCGGATTGAATAATGTGGCCGCTTTCCCGCTTGCCAGACAGGCGCCGATAGGCATGCCAGACCCCAGCCCCTTCGCCAGCGTCATGACATCCGGCAGGATATCGCTGTGCTGAAAAGCGAACCATTTACCGGTCCGCCCCAGGCCACATTGCACTTCATCCAGCATTAACAGCCATTCATTCTGATCACATATTTGGCGCAAGCCTTGCAGATAGCTGGCTTGTGGAAAATTGACCCCGCCTTCGCCCTGATAGGTTTCAAGCAGGACAGCAACGATATTCTTGTTATGTGCAGCGACTTGCTGGACCGCAGCCAGATCGTCATAGGGTACGCGCACAAAGCCGGTGAGCAGAGGCTCGAAACCCGCCTGAGTTTTACGGTTGCCGGTTGCGGTCAATGTCGCCATCGTACGGCCATGGAAGGAACGCTCCATGACGATAATGGTCGGCAAATCGATCCCTCGATTATGACCGTATAGCCGCGCTAGTTTGATGGCAGCTTCATTGGCTTCTGCACCGGAATTACAAAAAAAGGCGTTATCCAGCCCTGACAGTTTGGCCAACCGCTCTGCCAGCAATGCCTGATTCTCGATATGATAGAGATTCGAGGTATGCACCAGGGTCGCGGCCTGCTCACATAACGCGCGCGCCAATGCCGGATGGCAATGCCCAAGTCCGCAAACAGCGATACCTGATAGTGCATCGAGATAGCGAACGCCCCGGTCATCCCACAGCCAAACCCCCTCTCCCTTCACAAAGGTCACGGGCAGCCGTGCATAAGTATTCATCAAATAGGACACAGCAAGTACACTCTTTTCTAATCTGAAAACAGGACGGCGGCTTACGCCGCCGTGCAAAAATCAATCGTTCAATCTATCGCAATGCTGATTGCAGTACAAGCCAACCCATCCAGGGATAGGCCTATCCAACCATGAAACCCTCGCTCTGGCTAGGAGGCTGTCCGAGAATAGCGATCGTAGCGAGGACGAGGCTGGTTGAGTTGGATTTTTCGATCATTTGAGGCGAATAGTCGTTCTATTTAACGAACAGGATCGTAAAATCCGGCCAATCAGGCTCGTCCGCAGTAGACCAGCCTATTCTCAGACAGCCTCCTAGCCAGATCAGCATTTAGCCAAAGGTCTCAGACCGGGCAATATTCACTTATTTATCATTTCATTTCAAGCGAAATTTCTCGCCGGAAATGGCAACCCCAGCGTTGACCCGGCACGGCATGACTTATTTTTTGCGCCAGGAACCATCCGCCTGTTGATACCACCAACCTGGTTTCGCCAACGAGATCCAGCGCTGGCTAAAAGTGGCGCGAATATTGCTTTCCCACTCAGGATGACTGTTGGCACGTGCAATTTCCCGATAAAGCGCATTGCGGTCCTGGTTTTCCGCAGTCACTAGTTGATTGACCGTTTGTCGTGCAGCAAGGGGTACAGCATTTGCATCGCGCAACATGATAAGCCCGTCGCGGGTCAGCCCGACCGCACCACTGTTATAGTAGGATTCCAGCTGGCTATGGCGCTGCTGCATGCTTTGCTTAAGTCTCGTAATCGCAGGTGTATTGGCTTCCAGATCGGCAACAGCTTGACCGATCCCTGGCAAGCACAACAAAATCAGCATCATTAGCCGCAATATTACAGTATGCATGAACGCGCCCCTTTCAATCAAATAACGATGAGTAAACAGCCCAGCCGGATCATTGGGGTGTTGTGTGTTCACCCGCTTCACCCTCCGTCACCGCCGGTTCTTCAATCTGCCACACTTCCTCGATGATCTTGTCGGCAACCTTCTCTGCCGCGGCGGCCGGAAAGTAGATATTGATCGTGACGCACGCGGATAACAACAGCCCAGCAAATATCAGCAATACCGGACCCAAGTAACTTTTTGTCATAGCATTTCAATGAATAATGGGGCTGCCGCTTTTGATGGCATGCTCCAGACGTTTGATCAGTTCCGGCCAGTCCACCTTCCGATTATAGCCCGTGATGGTAATCGCCGGCACACCACTTCCTTTGACCAATACATAACCCCGTTCGTTGTTGGATGATGGCTCGACCCCCCCCATCTGGCAGACACTGCCGCGCAATCGACAGCGCCAGCCTATCTCGGCGTATCTGAATTGCTCAAAAAAACTTAGAAAGCGCCGCTGGATCGCCGGCATGGCCGACGCGCCGCCTAAAGCCGTCAGATTCTGAATCGCTGCCTGGCTGATACGCCGCTTATAGCGGCCCGGGCTGCTGGCAAGTCTGGCATCAAACCTGACCGGCTCCCAATTGACGAGCTCAAGATTACTGACCTCGGCATCAACTCGTCCTTGTATTCTGCCAAACGAATAGGCCCGTGTCAGCAAATCGAGATCGATATGGTGCATCGCCATATCCATGGTCAAATGGGGGATTCGGCTGAGGGGTTCGGTCAGCACCAGATCTCGCGCCACCACCACGCCGTCAAACAAGTTGAAAACGAGCACCCCTTCCATCGTCATCACGGAGGCAGCATAGTTCATTTGAGGAATGATGCCAGACAGGGTGCCGAACATGGGCTGGATTTGCAGCGCCTCTGTCAGTTTTTCCATGGATACAGGGAAGAGCCGTCCATTGAATTGCCACTGCCAATCAGTCACCTGCCGCGAAGCATTGAAATTTTCCACCACCACTTTGCCGTCCAGCACTGGCAATTCCACATAAGGCACGCCGAAATGCATGCCATCGGTCTCGAAAGGAAATTGCACCGAACCCAGCGGGATCTGCAAAATCTTACCGCGCTCAAGTCGGATCGTTCCAGTCGATCGCTCATCACTCTGCCATGGGATATGCGCGAAAAGCCCCTCAAACGAGAAACGCTCACGCTCGTCGTTCAAGGTCACATCCTGCAAATCGAGCAGCAACGATTGCTGCCCGGTATCTTGATAATGCCAGACAAAACCTGCCTGACCGCTGGCCTCAGTTTCAGCCAAAGCTGTTTCTGCAGCCAGCGGCTGAATGATGGACTTGAATAAAGCAGCCATCTCCAAACTCTCTGCCTGCAGCTGCGCTTGACGCAATGCCAGTGTTGGAAGGTCGGCTTCTCCGGAGAACGCCACCTGACCGATACCCGACAACGTCAGACTCCCTTGCTCTATACGCAGAGACTGTCCATTGCTCGCGCCACTGGCAGCCAACCGATGACCTTCGCCAGTAAAATAAAAAGGCTGCCAAAACACTCCCCCCGCCAACCAGGCAAGCTTGCCCCGCCACTGCCAGCCACCCTGCTGCTTTCGTTGCGCATTTGCCTCCAGCTGCAAATGAACGTCTTCACCGGCACGCAAGCCCTTGGCATCACTGAAAGATAATTCCGTGATCGCCAGTTTCGCAGCCCATTCCGTCAGCGAGGCTTCACCTCCGCTCAGACCGATTGTGCCATTGATTCTTGCTTGCCGAAGCTGCGGCAACAAGCCGGCCAGGCGCTTTCCTTGCCCATTTACAATGCGCAACGAGCTTTGCCATCCTTCCGGGTGCCATGCCACAGTCAGATGCCATTTTTCTCTTCTGGCGGGTTCGACCGTCAGGACAAGTTTTTTTTGCCGCAAAAATAGCTGCAATGAAACCGGATAATGTTTGCCAGCCAGTTGCAACCGACCGGTATCACAGTCAATCGATTGGTGGCCAAGATTGAGACGATCGCAGGAGAACCGCAGATTGCGCCACACCCTTTCCCCGACAAGCAACTCATCCAGGCTGATTTCAAGGTGTGGCATTTGCGCGCCGGTCAAATGCAACTCGACCGACCGTGCGCTGAAAGCAGGATGCTGAACTTTCTCAAACGTGAAAGTGAAGGATGGAATAGCCGCCTGCGCTGAAACAGAAGCCAGACAAGCCAAAGCAGCCAGCCACAAATAGAGCATTCGCCTATACCGGCAGCCGGTCCAATCAACATGACAGGATATTGCCATGAAACCTCCCTGGTTTCAGGCCCCTCAGGCAGCAAAGACGCCGGTCGATAGATAGCGATCTCCCCGGTCACAGACGATGAAAACAATCACCGCATCGCTGACCTGAGCCGAAACCTTCAATGCGGCGGCCAGCGCGCCGCCGGAAGAAATACCGGTAAAGATCCCTTCTTCCCGCGCCAGACGGAGCGTCATCTCCTCGGCTTCCTGTTGGGATACCAGCAGGATACGATCAATCAGCTCGGGCTTGTAAATTTTGGGCAGGTACGCTTCCGGCCACTTGCGTATCCCTGGAATTTGAGCACCTTCCTGCGGCTGGACACCGACAATCTCTATCTCCGGATTCTTCTCCATAAAGTATCTGGCGCACCCCATGATGGTGCCGGTTGTGCCCATACTGCTCACAAAATGCGTGATCCTGCCCCCGGTCTCATGCCAAATCTCGGGAGCCGTTCCTTCATAATGGGCCAATGGATTATCAGGATTGGCAAACTGATCGAGAATGATACCCTGACCGGCATCGCGCATTTGCTCGGCGGTATCGCGAGCCTGTTCCATGCTGCCCTCTTTGGGCGTCAGAATGATTTCAGCGCCAAATGCAGACATCACCTGGCGCCGTTCCATGCTTTGATTCTCCGGCATCACCAGGATCATTCGATACCCCATCATCGCGGCTGTCATAGCCAGCGCTATCCCGGTGTTCCCGCTGGTCGCCTCGATCAGCGTATCGCCCGGCTTGATGTCACCTCGTTGCTGCGCGCGCATGATCATAGAAAAAGCTGGCCTGTCTTTGACCGAGCCGGCCGGATTATTGCCTTCCAGTTTCGCTAAGATGACATTCCCGGTATCTCCCGTAATACGTTTGAGTTTGACCAAGGGCGTATGGCCAACGAAATCCTCGATAGTCTTATACATAAGCCAAGCGTGGGCAGTAATGGACAAAACATGATTATCTCACAGATAGCTCTATCCATCCGATCTGCGGTCGAATCGGAAACTCTCGGGAAATGCTCCGCCAAGCATTGCGGGTGATAAACCATCCCCGGCAAACATCTCACCGACCATCGCCGGCATCATAACAACAAGCCCCGCATGACTTTCACCATGCGGGGCTTATTTACAAAAGATTGTTGATCGTACCAGGCTTGCTATTCTGACTGGAGAATCATTGCGCTTCCATCGCCGAATCCATCACATTGCCATCCTGAGTCGTTATTTGATCGCCAAGCTGTCTGATCATGCCAGCGCCAATACCACTGACACTGGCCAAGTCCTCAACTGACTGGAACAAACCATTCTTATCACGGTGCTCGATGATCGCTTTTGCCTTGACTGGCCCTATCCCTTTCAATGCTTCAAGATCGGACTGGGTGGCGGTATTGATATTGACTGCGGCAAAAACAGGGATATTGAAAACAAAAAGTGCCAGGAAAACCAGGAAAACTTTCTTCATAATGATCTCCATTCAGAAAAAATGTTAAAGAACAAAGTTCTTCTCACTTTACGATCTATTTTTTCACTCCGCTGAAACTGCTTGGCTCAACCGGCAGTGAAAATCAATCATCGGCACAATTTTTTTCTGACTTTAG